>JAYVXO010000177.1:0-4433 GCA_043785105.1 Fimbriiglobus sp. | reverse complement strand
TTTCTGGGGATGGTCTTGCTAGCCGCAACAATGATCTGGCTCAAATGAGATTTTCAGGCCGCCGTCGTTGACCCGCCTTCAATCAACACGGCCTAGTTAAAAATGGTACCACCACGAATCAGACGAATAGGATTTTCAATTCATCTTTTTCGCAACAGGAATCCTTTCCTTCGACAGCAACGTCGTGTTCATGAAATCTTGATTGATTCGTTCCATTCGTGTGATTCGTGGTGAAATGCTTTATTCGGTCAGCGCACACGCTGCGATCCGTTCCAGCATCGCCTGACGAACGGGGTCGCGGCCTTCGGTGCGGATGCGGTCGAGCCACGGCCAATCGGCGAGATGGTCGAAGAGTTTTCGGCGTGTGACGGCATCGGGAATTTGTTGCAAGACTGTTGGGCGAATCTCGTCGAGCAATTCGACCCAAATCGCAAACGGTTCATCCAAATCCGCTTCTATCTTTTCGCGCAATCGTCGTGCCAAGGAAGGGGCGGCGCCGTTCGTACTGACCGCCACTGTCACGGACCCGACACGACAAACCGATGGCACGATGAACGAGCCGGAGTCCGCGGCGGTCGCGCAATTTACCCAGATACCGAGTGAATTGGCGTCGGCTACCACTTGTTCATTGACGGCGAAGGTTGCGGCGGCGAAGACAAGAGTTGCACCGACAAGGTGATTTTTGTTGTACTCGGAGCAAATCCAGTCCATCCTAGGATCGTCTGATTCTGGAGGACGTGGCTCCAATGCAACGATGCACACCCGCCCGCCTGCCTGCAAAACGCCTGTTGCTTTTCGTTGCCCGACTGCTCCGCCGCCCACAACCACGACGAGTTGGCCGTCAAGTTTTAGCAGGATGGGAAACATACAACGCAACCTGGTGTCGTAGGGAATCGCCTGAGAATCGTGGTTTTGAATCATAGTCACCGGGCTTGATCGGATCGGAAAGAAATTGCCGAACTGATCGAAATAGTTAATGCAAACGCAAAGAGTTTTCGGTATGTTTGCGATACGAGTCATTCAGTGACTTCGTGTTCCACCGTTTTGTTCCACCCTTTTAAGTTAACAAGGAGATTGCCGTGGACTACCTGACGCAAAGACGATTGGCAGCGGCGAAGAACCTTAAGAAAGACGGCATCGACGCACTGTTGGTCACCAACCCGGTCAATGTGACTTACCTAACGGGTTTTTCGGGGGATTCGAGTTACGTCGTCATCGGCGCGAAGCAGTTTATCATCGTCAGCGATAGTCGGTTTGAAGAGCAGTTGAAAGAAGAATGCAAAGAGATCGAAACGCATATTCGGCCCCACAACAAGCGGACCCACGAGGCGGCTGCCGAAGTGTTGACGAAGATGGGTGCGAAGAACATAGGCTTGGAAGCCGACCACGCGACGCTCGGCCTGCAATCGGCGCTCGCCGAAGCGGGACCGAAGCTAACGTTCACGACCGTGAAGAACGCAATCGAATCGCTCCGCGTTGTCAAAGACCCCTCGGAAGTGGAACAAATTCGGGCTTCGATCCGCGTCGCCGAGCGGGCCTTTACCATGTTCAAGGCCATGATTAGTGAGATGGACACCGAAAAAGACATGGTGGACCGGCTTGAACACTACATCCGCCGTGCCGGGGCGAAGAAAGCGGCGTTCCCGCCGATCGTCGCGGTGGGCGAACGCGGGGCACTCCCTCACGCCCCGCCGACAACGTCCCGGAATTTGGGCGACGGTAGCAAGTTGCTCGTGGATTGGGGCGCGGAGCTGACCTACAACTGTGACATCACCCGGACGTTCCGCTCGCCGTATGGCACGGCGCCGACCCGCAAAAACAAGCACGAACGGGTCGGGTTCAACTTCGATGAACTTTACGTGATCGTTTCGGCGGCCCAAGACGCGGCGGTGGCCGCGATTCGGCACGGCGCTCATGGGAAAGATGTCGATGCCGCCGCCCGAAAAGTCTTCGCCGACGCCCGGACGCGGGACGATGCCTCTCCGAAGTTACAGGATTACTTCACGCACGGTACGGGGCACGGCATCGGGTTAGAAGTGCATGAATTGCCGCAAATTCGGGCGAACTCCGACGACGTGTTGGAAGCCGGGATGGTCGTGACCATCGAACCAGGGTTGTACATTCCCGGTTGGGGTGGTCTCCGGATCGAAGACAACTACATGGTGACAAAAGACGGGGCGATACGCTTGACCACGCTGCCACGCGACCCCAACGCCATAGGATGATTCTACCATTACGGAGCCGCATTCCTCGACGTGTTGAAGCGGTTCAGTAATTCGTCGTTCTTCACTTGTCCTCTGAGGGCCTCCGGTGGCTACCGACCCGCAAACTGGCACCCCACGCCCGTTCGACGCCAAGACGATCGAGCACCTGATCGGCTTAATGGCCGAACACGAACTGTCCGAAATTTCGCTGCAAGAAGGCGACCAACGCATTCGCTTGCGTAAGGGGAGTACCGCCCCCGTTTTCGCCGCCCCGGCTTCGTACCCCGTTGCTCCGCAAACGGCGTTGGCTCCGAGCCATGCTCCTAATACTGGTTCCGCCGCACCCGTTGCACCTGCCAAGAAGCTCCTCGAAATCAAGTCGATCATGGTCGGCACGTTCTACTCGCGTCCGAAACCGGACAAGGATGATTACGTCAAAGCGGGCATGGCGATCAAACCCGAGACCACGGTCTGCATGATCGAAGCCATGAAGATCTTCAACGAAATCAAAGCGGAGTGCGCTGGCGTACTCGTCGAGATGTGCGTGAAGAACGGCGACACCGTTGATTTCGGCACCGTCCTGTACCGCGTCGATCCCGGAAATTAGCCCTCACGTCGTGAAGCCGTCGGGTCATCAAGTCGTTGGACAGGAGCGTTGTCGTCCGTCTCCCCAATGCGGTGGCTCACGGTTTGGCGATTCGGAAGAACTGCGAAGACTGGTAGACCGGCTAGACATGACGACGTTGGGCGAAGCATGTTTCAACGGATTTTAGTAGCGAATCGTGGCGAAATTGCGTTGCGGGTCATTCGGGCGTGCCGCGATCTCGGCATCGAGGTCGCGTGCGTGTACTCCGAAGCGGACCGGGACGCGCCGTACTTGAAGCTGGCCGATAAGGCCATTTGCATCGGCCCCGGCCCGGCGTCCGAAAGCTACCTGAAGGTGCAACGCATCATCGCGGCGGCAGAAGTCGCCAACGCCGATGCCATCCACCCCGGCTACGGCTTCCTGAGCGAGAACGCCGGTTTTGCCGAGCGGGTGGAAAAAAGCGGTTTCCAGTTCATTGGTCCGACACCCGAGTCAATCCGCATCATGGGCGACAAGGTGGCGGCCAAACAGGCGATGATCAAGGCGGGCGTGCCCTGTGTTCCGGGGTCAGAGGGTGAACTGCCGGATGACCCGGTGCAGATCCGCCGGGTCGCCAAAGCGGTGGGCTACCCGGTGATCATCAAGGCGGCCGGCGGCGGCGGTGGTCGCGGCATGCGGGTGGTGCACACCGAGGCCGCCCTGATCAACGCGGTGCAGACGACCAAAGCCGAAGCGGGGGCGGCCTTCGGCAACCCGGCTGTGTACCTGGAGAAATTTCTCCAGAATCCGCGCCACATTGAAATTCAGATCATGGCGGACAAGTTCAAGAATGTCGTGTACTTGGGCGAGCGCGACTGCTCCATGCAGCGGCGCCATCAAAAAATCATTGAAGAAGCGCCCGCCCCTGGAATTGCGCGCAAACTGATTGAACGGGTCGGCGAGCGCTGTGTGGCGGCCTGCAAAAAAATTGGCTACCGGGGTGCCGGCACCTTTGAGTTTTTGTTTGAGAATGGCGAGTTTTACTTTATCGAGATGAACACACGGGTGCAGGTGGAGCATCCAGTGACCGAGTGGGTGACCGGCGTTGACATTGTGAAGACCCAGATCATGGTGGCGGCGGGCGAAAAGTTGCCGTTCACGCAACGCCAGATTGAAATTCGGGGTCACGCCATTGAATGCCGGGTGAACGCCGAGGACCCCTATAAATTCATTCCGTCGCCAGGGCGAATCACCATGTGGCATCCGCCGGGTGGCCCAGGTGTGCGTGTCGACTCCCATGTGTACACCAACTACTATGTGCCGCCCAACTACGACTCCATGATTGGCAAAATCATCGTTCATGGCGACACGCGCGAGCAGGCGCTGGCACGCATGCGCACGGCACTCGCTGAGACCGTGGTGGAAGGCATCAACACCAACATCCCGCTTCACCGTGAGTTGATGGTGGATGCGAAATTCATGGCGGGCGGCACCAACATCCATTACCTTGAAGAATGGCTGGAACATCACAAGCGCTAGCAGCCCGATTCGCCAAAACATTGACATGAAATCGCGCCTTTTTCCGCCGTGCATCGTTGCATCCCCGTGCCGCACATTGAGTGCGGTGGCGATTCTGCGCCTGGCCTGCCAGAAAAATTCATCAA
>JAYVXO010000176.1:0-4456 GCA_043785105.1 Fimbriiglobus sp. | reverse complement strand
AAAATCCGACGCCGAAACGCCGGCTTCAGGAACGGCGTCACCGCTGCCTGAGCCATTTGCTCGGTCGCCTGCCGCACCTCCGCTTCGGTCGGCGTGCCCACCAACCTGGGCAGGGCGGACGCCGCCGCGATCTGCGCATCGGCATCGCACGCATTCAGAAAATCATGCGCAAGGCCGGGGAACGACCGTCCGCCGGCCAGCCCTTGCAACTCCGCAAGTTGGGTCGGGCTGAACTCCCGTTGCAACCGTGACAACCGGCCCGCCAGCGTGGTCAGTGCCTCGGGATCGGTGCCGCCCTGCGCGACATATTCCAGCAGCTTCTCCAACGAGGCCGAGGGCTGGCGATTCAGCGTCTGCGACTCGGTCTTGTCGTGCTCGCACACCCCAACCGCATCAACGATGATGAAGCGGTCCTTCACCCGAGCCGAGGGCGTCACCGCACGGAGTTTGTCCGGGGAGATGATGCGGACGCCGCGCCCCTTCATCTGCTCGAAAAATCCCGCCGACTTCACGTTGCGCAGGAAGAACACGCACTCGATCGCCTTTACGTCGGTGCCGGTGGAAATCATATCCACGGTCACAGCGATACGCGGGAAATAACTGTTGCGGAAATTCCCCAGGATTTCCTCGGGTGTCAGGCTAGAGGTCTTCACCCAATCGGTTTGCTCCGAGGTAGTGCCGTCATCGTTGGCAACCGTCTTGGTGACGCGCGTGAATCCGGTACGATAGGTTATCTTCTGGCAGAAGTCGTTACCCTGCGCGAACACCTCCCGCACCAGCCGGACAATGTCATCGGCGTGGGAATCGTCCATGGCGAAGATCAGCGTCTTCGGCACTTCCGTCCGTCCGGGGAACATCTGCGGTAGGTATTCCTTGAAGGTCCGGATCACGGTGCGAAGTTGATCCCGCGACACTACGTCCCGGTCCAACATGTTCGCGGTGTAGGTCAGGTCGGATTCCAGTTCCGCCGCCCGCTTGCGGAGCGACCGCCGGTCCCGCCGGGGGACGAACACGCCCGCCTGCTTCACCAGCGTCCCGCCGTTCGCCGTGACCTCGGTTTCGATGCGGAAGACCTCGAACCCCACGTTCACGTTGTCCGCGATGGCCCGTTCTTGGTTGTAGTCCTGCACGATGTTCGAGTTGAAGAACCCCGCCGTTTGCCCGGTCGGGGTCGCGGTAAGGCCGATGAGGAAGGCGTCGAAGTATTCGAGAACCTGTCGCCAGACGTTGTAAATGCTCCGGTGGCATTCATCAATGACGATGAAGTCGAAGAACTCCGGCGGGTACGCTTGGTTGTAGACGACCGGCAGCGGCGCTTTGACGAGCGGTGCGGTTTCAAACATTGACGCCTCGTCGTTCTCGTCGTCGTGCTCCGGTTCGCCGGACAGGATCGAGTACAGCCGTTGAATCGTGGTGATGACGACCTTCGCGGAGTGGTCGATGTGGTTGCGCCGCAAGTGCTGGACCGGGTACTCCTCCGTGAAGTTGTAGTTCGTGTACCGGCTGCGGTACTGCTCGAACTCCTTGTACGTCTGCTTCCCCAAGTTGTTGCGGTCCACCAGGAACAGCACCCGCCGCGCCCCGGCGAACTTGATGAGCCGGTACAAGAACGAGACGGCGGTGAACGTCTTCCCGCTCCCGGTTGCCATGCGAATGAGCGAGCGTGGGTAATTGTCCGCCAGCTTAAGTTCGAGCCGCTGCACGGTGTCGATCTGCACCGGCCACATCCCTTCGGCGTTAACCTCCGGTAATTGCCGAAGGCGCTGGCGAAGCTGGTGTTCGAGATTGACGAGTCGAAGCAACTCTTCTGGACGGTGGAACGCGAACACGTCCCGGCTTCGCGGGTTCGGGTCCAAGTGGTTCGTGAACCGCGTTTGCTCGCCGGTCGATTCGTAACTGAACGGCAACGGCTTCCGGTACGCCGGCAACCCCTTCGGCAACCCGACCGTGTACTTTTCCGATTGCGTTTCCACGCCGATGAGCGTGGCCCCGAGCTTCTTCGCTTCGACGACGCCGATGGCTTTTCCATCGACGTACAACAAGTAATCGGCTTCTTCAATCGACATGCGAAACGAACAGACAGCAACGCCAAACGCGGCATCCAGGTCTACGTCTTCAAACTCTTGCACCACCCACCCCGATTGACCGAGCATTCGATCAATACTGACGCGGGCCTTTTGTTCGGGTTTCATAAGCAGCCACGGCAACGACTCGACAACAACGCTAAACGTACTTGTGATTGTAGGAAGACGACTGGCGCAGTGTGCGTGAATCCACCGCCTCTGTGATTAGTAACCCGCCAAACGGGGGATGAGGGAGATACGGGAGATGATTCCCACTGCCTGGGGTCACAACATTTTGTTCAGGAATGACCCGTCACACTTGCAACGATCGCTTGAATCGCGGCTTTAATTGATTCGGATAGTGTCGGCCATGCGGCCACGATCTTTTCCAGGTCGGGGGGAAGGTTCAGGGGAAGGTTCGCTGGTGTACGACCGGAAGTGTCGCAATTATAAGCTGTTGCGGAAACTGGCTGTGGGTTTCCTAAACCGAGGGTCGCAGGTCCGAATCCTGCCGGGGGCACTACAAATCCTAGGGTTTCGGATAAAATAGTAGTTGTCCAAGTCTATTTCTGACAGAGTTGCGACTCGGGCGGCTCTCCGAGGACTAGTTTCATGTCCAAGTTTCCGCAGCCTTTCTACCGCGACGACCGCCGCCGGTGGTACGTTCAACTCGGCAAAAAACAGGTGAACTTAGGCCCTGATGAAGCCCAAGCTTGGGTCGAATACCGCCGGGTCATGCACGAGATGGACGCCCCGGCGCCGATTGCTCAGCCGGGACAATCACCCTTAGTATCCTCAGGTACTGGACGCCTATTTGGCTGGTGTCAGAAGAATCGTTCGCCCCGAACTTAACAGGGGCCATCTTTGGCATTGCCAGAGATTCTTGAAGTCCCTCCTTGATCGCAAGAGCTTGACGGTAGCCCACCTCACGGCCAAGCGTCTCGAAGATTGGGCCAATAGTAAGAAGGACGGAGCTTTCGTCTGGGGGCCGACCTACCGCCGCAACGCCATCGGGTCTGTGAAGTTCGCGTGGGCAGTGGAATACAAGCTCGTCGAAAGTTCCCCGGTGGCTTCGGTCAAAACCCCCACAGCCGCCCGCACCCGCAAGGCTGTCACGCCGCAACAGTTTCAACAATTACTTGCCGCAACCAAGCAAGCCCGCATTTTGGTAACGGGTGGTGCGGTTTTGAAGGATTCTTTCGTGGCCCGTAAGTCCTCCGGCGCAATTAGAATCTTCCCCCGGCACCCAAGGGAACCCATCCGGTAGGCCGGCAGGATTCCCGCCGAGACCCAGGCGTAGATGAGGGTGACGCAAACCTGAGCGTCGAGCGCCGCTTCTTTGACCGTTAAGTACTTGGGTGCCACCACGAGAAACGTTCTCCTGCCGTTCGTCGGAAGTCGATTACGACGACGGCACTTGGTCCGTGACTAAGACCATGTGCCTTCCTGGGTTTTACAGCCAGCTTCGACTATCGAGCCAGTCCCGAACGCGGTAAAACCAGACCCACCAGACCAATAGACCCATCAACCCGCCGCCGACGAGCACAGCCATTTGCACCTTGGTCCCGTTTGAACGGGAGGCGACCAGCGGTCCGGAAGCCAAGCAGGCGACGGACAGCGGGAGCAAAATGCCGCCCCCGAGCAGCAGCCCGAGGTAAGTTAGTCGCTGGCCGATCCAGACGAACTGTTCGACCACGTCGATGACGAAGTCCACGATCGCGTTCATCGCCCGTCCCTCCGGCCGACGACGGCCACTTGCGCGCCGGGGGCAACAACCCGCCGGGACCGACCGGGTGGAGTTTGTTGCACTTCCCGCACAGGTAATACTGCGGCGCGGGCGCTCGGGTTGTATGTCGCGGTTTCACTTCGTCTTCCGCTACGGGTTCCGGTCGCAACTTGATCGTAATTTTGACTTCCTCCCTCGGGACTCTCAGCGGTTCGACTGGAGTTGGTCGAACGTCCGGCTTGGGTTCGGGTTTCAACTTCGGTGCCTGCTCTGTCGCCCCGAGATCCCGACTGCGGATGAGTGTTCCAGCGTGTCCAGGAACTTGGCCAAGCGTTCCTGCACGGCTTGGCGGATTTCGAGTTGCGTCTTCGGCAAGTCGCCCGCCGACAGGATCCGCAACCCCGACGAGATCTTGGCGAGCGACCGATCGGCTTCGGCCAGGAACGTTGCGTCGTAATTCAGGTGCTCCAAGAACCCGCGTGCCGTGCTCTTGCGGCGCGGCACGTCGTCCGCCGCCCGCTCCATTGCTTCGGCCAAGTCCAGGAGCGGTTGACCGAGTGCGGGGTGCTCGCAGCGGTCGGCTTCGGTGCGGAAGTTCTCGGCGGCCTTGCGGTAGTCGCCTTCGGTTGACGAAAAGGCGTGGAGCAGATCCTTACTGGCGCGGATC
>JAYVXO010000175.1:0-4461 GCA_043785105.1 Fimbriiglobus sp. | reverse complement strand
CGATATGCCCGCCGCTGATGTTTCGATGCCGACATGAATTGCTCCTAAAGTGTTGGGATTCAATACTATAGAACACGATCCTTTACCGTATGGTCTCTCAGTCGAATATCACTTTTCAACGCCGCCGCCCGCCTGTTCCGAACAGGCGGGCGGCGGGATTGAGTCGATCGGGTCCAGTGGCCGGGCTTGCGACCGGCGCCGGGTGCCTCACGGCAGATCGACGTTTTCTTCGGCGGCGCGTTCGCGGAGCTGCTTCATGCCGCGGACGTTGATTTGGCGGACTCGCTCCTTCGTGATGCCGAAGTGCTGGCCGATTTGCTCCAGGGTCATTTCGGCGTTGCCGTCGATGCCGGTGCGCATCTTGATGACCTCGCGGGTGCGCGGGTCGAGGTACTGCAACAAGCGGTTGACCCGTTCGCGGGCTTGGTTGGCGGCGGCGAGAACTTCTTGCTCGTCGGTGCGGATGTCGGCCTTTTGTTCAAAGACTTCGTCCGTGCCGGTCATGTACCGTTGCTTGTGCGTGTTTTCGTCGGGGATGCTGCGGGCAAAGTTCTTCATGATCGCCCAAGTCGCATACGTGCTGAACTTGTTGCCCCGGCTGTAGTCGAACTTTTCCACCGCCCGCATCACGGAGATGTTGGCGTCGGACTTCAGTTCGTCCAGGTTCTGCCCCGGTTGCAGGTGCTTCGTGGCGAGGTTATGCACGAGGCGTTGGTTGCACTCGATCAGCAGATCCCGCACGCCCTTGATTTGCGTGGTGGAATCGTCGATCGCTTGCAGGTCTTGCACGCGGGCACGGCTCGGGTCGATGCTCTGCTTCAACTGGTTCAGCTTGTGCTTCAAGTAGTTCATCTTGCGGAACAAGTGCGCTTCCTGTTCGCGGCTCAGCAACGGGCGTTCGTAGAGGTAAGCCATATGCGCCTCGACATCTTTCGGCGGGCGCATACTCGTGACTTTCTCGAAGAAGTCCTCTTCGCTAGGCATCGGCCCGAGAATGAGAGCGGTCTTCTCGGCTTCGTCGAACTCCGGGCTGTACATGTAATCGACCGGCGTTTGCACGAGCCGTTCCGCCCGCACCTCGTTGATGACGCGGTACATGCTCGACGGGGTCCGGCCGTATCGTTTGGCTATGAGTTGCACAGGTTTGCCCTCCTGGAAGGCTGTGAAAATCTGCATCTTGGACGCCGCATCCAGCGGCCCGTTGTTGCTCGGGAACACCGCATTGTCGGGGTGCGACCGGTCGAAGTTTTTGATGGTGTACCGGACCGCTTCGGCACTTCGGCCAAGCTTGTCGGCAATCGACTTGCTCACTTCCGTCAAGTTGCCACCGCTTGAGGCCATCTGGCGGGCACTCAGAACGATGGAATCTTTTTCCTGATCCGACAGGTGGCTGAACCGGGCGCCCCGTTCGACCTGGCTCCGGTGAGCCTGGGCAAAACCAGCGACCGAGGATTGCGGAAAGCCCAGTTGGGTACGGCCTTCGCGGATCACGTGCCGGGCGACCAGCCCGAGCATTCGCCACCGGCTGACGGTCTTCGTGGAAACGTTAAACTGCTTACTCACGTCTTCCAAGGTCAGCATCGGTTCGGCGGCCAATTCAATCGGGAGCGGTGGCAAGGACCGCTCAACGCGATGAATGAACAAGCCGAGGTCGTGTTTCAGTTCGTGGCCGCTAATTAGTAGGTCTGCGTAATCGTCCGGGCGGAAATCCGTGAGCCGGAAGCAGACGAACGGGTACGGATAGAGGCGTTCTGCTTCAATTTCGAGCAGAAGTTTCTCGGCTTTGGCGACCTGCTCTTGCCGGCGTGCGGTCGTCGCAAACCGAACTTGTTGGTCGGTCAACTCACGCAGCGTATGATGTTTGAAGTCGCTCACGGTTGTCTCCTCGGCTCCGCCGACTGTGGGGTCTCTTAGGGTCTCTTAGGCCCCCTTGTGTTCTTCGCGCTATCGCAATGGTGCGGTGTGGTGTTTTTGTTGGGTCTCTATTAGTTGATACAGTTGGTCGCGTAGTTCCTTACCTTGTTCGCCGATCCGGTACAAAACTTTAGCTCATTTCAGAATCGTCGTTTCAGGTCGTTCGTGAGTCTGCTTGGGTCGATCCGTGACGCTCCAATATCGGACGGTCCGAATTGCATTCTTGGGTGAATCTGTGGTCGGTTGGGATCGAGTCGTGATACTCGAAGTTAACTATAGCACGCCTTGTGCCAAATGATTTTGTCGCAGTGACATTTCGTCGTTTTGTAGTGTTTATCGCGGGTTGGTGAGTGGCTAAACCTAATTCATAGACAACCACTCTCCGCGTGACACTCGGTTTTTGGCGTAATTGCATGACATCCCTCCAGGAATGGTCACATTTACAGGTCCAGTGTTCAATTTTGCAATCTGCGTAGCTTCCGCAAAGCCCGACCGGATCATCCTACTAATCGTCCTAACCAACCCGACCTTCGTTGCTTATGCCATCTAGCACGAGGACGCAGAATTCCCTCAAGTTTGCGCCCCGGATTGTCGGGGGAGCGGTTAATATTGTTCTGTCAGACGTTCCCAACTGTCATTTGCTGTTCGCACGGAAATCGGTTGTTACGGAACGCTTTGAACGATCGGAACAAACTCCATGCGATGCAATCAGTTACAGCTTTTCCTCGCTTGTTGCAGCGGTGTCATTTTGGCACCGTTAGCCTTTGCTCAAGATTCCGTCACACTTGTGGAGAAGTTTGACAGTTCCGATCCGTATCGGGTTGATCTTCAAACTAGCTTGACTGGTCGTTTGGCGGTTCCCCAGGAAAAAGGCAAGCTACCGCAAGTTCTGGACTTCGTCGGACGGAGCAGTCTCGTATACGACGAGAAAGTGCTGCCCACGGATGAGAATCGCAACGCCCGCGCGATTCGGGTTTACCGCCAAATTGACTTCAGCCGACGAATTGGGGACCACGAACAGAAGGCCGAGGTTCGCGCGGCCGTTCGCCGGATGGTCGTTTTGCGGTCGGAGAAGGGGAAGAAAGTCCCCTTCTCCCCCGATGGTGCGCTCACTTGGAACGAAATCGACGTGGTGCGGGCGGACATTTTTTCATTGGCACTCGTGCCAGGATTATTGCCCGCCAAACCCGTCCGCCCCGGCGACAAGTGGGCCGTGTCTTCGATCGCGGTCATCGAACTGACCGACTACGACACGATTGAAGACAACAAACTCACCGTCGAGTTCGTGGCGATCGTCCCGGTCGATGGTCGCAAACACGCCAAGCTGACGCTGGCGGGGACTGTGAAAGGGGCTACCGAAGACGGTCCAAGTTCCCAGAAGATCGACGGCATTGCCTACTTTGATTTGGAAGCCAACCGGCTGACTTATCTCAAGATCGCGGGCAAAAACACTTTGCTTGGACCCGACGGTCGCACGACTGGGGAGATTAACGGCACGTTCATCATGAAGCGTAGTAAGGCCCTCCAAACAACGGGCCTTTCTGCCGATGAACTCCGTGGCCTGGAACTACGCCCCAACGACGCCAACACGATGCTGCTTTACGACAACGCCGAACTCGGCGTGTCGTTTAACTACCCCCGGCGCTGGCGTGTCGGCGTTGTCGAAGGCCGCCGGATCACGATTGATGAAGCGAACGCCGATGGCCACATTTTGATAACGCTCGAACCCACCGCATCCGTGCCAACCGCCGAGCAATACGTGACCGAAACGAAAGCCTACATCCAAAAGCAGAACTGGACACTTCTCGGGACGGACGCCCCCCGACGTGTCAGCGAAAAGCCAACTCAACTCGACCGCTTCGGCCACGACATTGACGCCAAAGGGCAAAAACTCCGCCTCGAATACGCGGTGCTAACGACCGACAACGGCGGGGCAACGATTGCCGCAAGAATGGCCGACGGTCAAAAAACCGAGTTGTTGCCGAACCTGGAGCAAATCTTGAAGAGCCTGCAAATCACGAAGCGGATTGAGAAATAGAGGGTTAGCCCGACGCGCGTTTTGAAGTTGCGCTTTCGGAATACCCCGAAGGGGTTCAATGTAATAGCCCAGGGTCGCGGCGCTTCGACGCGCACCCTGGGTCAGACCGCAAACGGATCTTACCCCGCAGGGGTTACATCTGCGCCATGAGGAACGATGGAACCCCTTCGGGGTACGGCAGGGGGTGGTGTCGAGAACCCAGGGTGCGCGGCGAAACGCCGCGACCCTGGGCTATTACATTGAACCCCTTCGGGGTAGTCCGAGGGAGTCCTTGGTTACCCCGAGTGACGCTCCGGAACCGACCGCAACACCGATCCGAACGAACGGAATCTTGCTCGTTACGAAGCCACGTACAATCCGAGTCCCGCAAAAAGCGCAACTTCAAAACTCGCGCGTCGGGCTAACAAAACCGCTAGGCCGTGTTGATTGATGTTGTTGGAATCTGGGCGGCTTGGTAAACGGCTGGGGTAAGGCTGGCAAACTCAGACCGGAGCGCACGGATGCATCGC
>JAYVXO010000174.1:0-14054 GCA_043785105.1 Fimbriiglobus sp. | reverse complement strand
TGACTATCCATCTACCGCGAAGCGGTTGAATCCGACCCGACGAACAATTCAACCCTTTCAGGGTAGCCCGTGTGGCAATCGGTTACCCAGGGTGCGCGAAGCGCGACCCTGGGCTATTGTCTGCAACCGCGTCGCGGTAACGAACGGATGCCAACGGTACCCAGGGTGCGCTGCGCAAACCGGCCTCCCCGACCTGAAAGGCGGGATTTTCCGGGCCAGAGGTTCTTCCCTCGTCGATCCGCAATGCTGCTTCGCCAGAACGCCCACGGACGATCGTCCGTGGGCTTTACGCAACCTCACCCCCCCTGTCTTATTGCTTCGGCAGGAACGGGAACTTGTCGCCCAGTTTCTTTTGCAGTTCGTCGCGGAGTTTGTCTTCGAGTTTCTTCCCCGCTTCGCCGGCGGTGTTGGTGATGGCGTCCTTGGCGGCACTGCGGATCATGGCTTGCATGTTGGCTTCGATGCTGCGGCGGTCGAGGATCGGTTTGGCCAGGGTGCCGGTGACCGGGACTTTGATTCGTTGCTTCGAGACGATGTCGCGGATGCGGGGGTTGTTGCCGAGCAGTTGGTCCAGCACCGTCACCGGGACGGGCATGTCCATCATCAGGGATACCGTGTTGTCCAACCCGACGGAGCCGGAACTGCGGACCACGGTTTGCCCGATGGTGAGGTCAAAGTTCTCGTGGTAGACGCGACCGTTCTCCAGTTTGATCGGGACGACTTGGTCCTTGGCCAAGGTCTGGTTCAGTTGCTTGACCCCGAGTAGCGAAGCGATTTCCGTGACGACCGGGCCGGGAGACACGCTCACGTTGTGCAGGGTCAACTTGCCGTGGAGCGTGCCCTTCTCGGGGTCCAGCAGCGGGATGGTGTTGTCTTCGAGGTCGAACGAAATCAACCCGTCGGCTTGGGCCGCGTTGGCGAAAGCGGGGAGGGCGTACCCGATCGCGTTGGCACACGCCACCGGCGTGAGCTTCGCTTGGTCGATGATTTTCCCTTTCGCCAAGGTCATGTCGTACCCCTTGGTGTTCAAATCCAGTTTCGGTTCGACCCGCACTTTCCCGCCGCCGAAGTTCGCTTCGATCGGGTTCATCGTGACGAGACCGCGTTCCAACCCGGCTTTCAGTTCGCTCGGCCCGACTTCAAAGCCGTAGGCTTTGATCTGCTGCCACGACAGCCCCGCGTTGCCGGTCAGACCGGCGTAAGCCGACGAACGATCGTTCGTGGGCGTTCCTCCGCGAGAAGCGAGGGCGAACGCTTGCTTGCCTTCTTTCCCCCCGTCTGCGGGGGGATTAAGGGGGGTCGAACCACCCACCCCACCCCGGCCCTCCCCGTATACGGAGAGGGAGAAAGATTGCTTGCCGCCGTCGGCTAAACTTCCCGCGAGGCGGAACGGGCGGGTGTCCTTGCCGGTCGCACTGCTGCCCTTGCCGAGGTACTGTTTCAGGGTCGGTTCCAGCTTGACGAGGTCGTAAGCGAGGATGCCTTCGAGGTCGAGGTCTTGACTGGTGGAAATCTTGGCGAACGCCCCTCGTCCGTCCAGACTGAAGCCGTCCCGTTCGACCCGCATCGTTTGGAACCGGACGGCGTCGGCGTCGTACACCCCGACGGTGCGAACCGTCACCCACGGTTCACTCCAGGTCGGTTTCGCGGGCACCCCGTACCGGAAGTTATCGACCTTCAAATCTGCATCGAACCCGATCGCCGATCCGGTCATCGTGACGCCCAACTTGCCGATCGCTAGCCCGTTGATGGCGTCCTTGTCTTGTGGGTCGTATTGCAATTTCAGCAGGCGTTGCACGCGGTTCAGGTTGGCGGTCACGTCCCCGGTCGTGGCCACGGTGTAGCTGCCCGCGACCGATCGCAGTTCCACTTTCGGTGTCGTGAAAACCACGGTGTCGCACTGCACCACAACGGCGGTCAAATTCACGTCCCCCGTCTTGCGGGTCCAGGTCGCGGCGGTCTCCACGTTCAGCTTCGGTTCGTTCAGTTCGACCCCTGCCCCGACGAACCGCACGTTGACCAAGTTGCCGGTCACGCGGTCGAGAGTGATGCCGTCATCGTGGACTGCCACCGTGGCTTCGAGCGGTCCGGCACCACTGATTTGCCACGCCGCCGGGATGCCCGCCCACGCCCCGACGCGGGTTCGCCACCGGGCCAGTTCGCCGTTCAATGTCGCACGGATTTTGCCGCTCCGCACGTCACGGGCGTTGGCGACGGGTTCCAGCAACTTGGCCATGAATTGGTCCACGCCAGCACTGACCGTGGCGTCCGCAGCATCAATCCGAATCGGCCCGTTCGGGTCGATCAACCCGGTGACGGTGGCGTTGATCTTCAATTCCGGTTCAGCCAAACCTCGCCCTGTAGAATCGGTGAACTGCAAGTTCGTCACCTTCACAGCGGCGGTCGCTTGAAACCCGCCACCGGCACGCGGGTCGTTCTTCACCGTCAGTTCGGCAAACCCGGCGAGCTTCGTGTTGCCCAGATCGACGAAGTCCGCAAGTCGGGCACCGAGGCGATCGAGGTCGATGTTGGCCATCAGAATAAACGCCTCGACCGAGCCACGACCGGCCAAGCCGATGAAGTCCGCTTCGCACTCGAGTTTGTGGAACACGGGCATCAAGTCGGCCCGCAATTGGCCGTCGAACCCGATGCGTAACGGCTTCTCCCACACGAGCGGTTTGCCGTCCCGACTGCCCTTCAGTGAGGTCGTGATCACGCTGCCTTGCCAGTCGGTTCCGGTCGCCGCCGCCTTGCTTGCGAGCTTGGCAGTCAACCGGCCTTCCCGGAGTTCGGTGCCGGGTTTCAGGCGAAGCAGCTTCGGAACGATCACGGTCAACTTGGCGATGTCAATGTCCGCGTCGAGCTTCATTCCGGGTTGTGCGAGGTAGAACGCCCACGGACGATCGTCCGTGGGCTTTTGGCTCAGGTTCACGGTCCCTGCAACGGCCAGTGTTCCGGCGTCACAGACGACATCGGCTTGGTCGATTTGCAACTCGTTGTTCGCGTAAGTCAGTTTGCACGGCGACACGGCCAGTGACTGCATCTTCACCCGATCCGCACCGAACAGCGGGCCGGCGAGGTCGAGGTTCACCAGCGTGGCGTTGCCATCAATCGTCAGCTTCGATTTGTCCGGCGACGCACCGTCCAGGGTGGCAGTCACATCGCTGGTCAGTTGCCCCGCCACGGTGGTGTCCGGCACAAACCGGCGAACCAGTGGTTCGAGATTCCCCAGTGCCAAGCGGTCGGATTTGATCTTGGCCGTGGTGGTGGTGCCAACCGACAACTCGGCGGTCAGCGTGCCCGGAGCCACGGCATCGGGCGTCATCACGGATGCGATGACCGTGATCGGTTCGGTCCGCGAACTCGGCATCGTGATGGTGGCGTCTGGCAATTCGACGACACGTTCGGTGATAAACCCCGCTTCGGTCAGGTTCATGCGGCCTTGCATGACGCGCAGGACAATGCCGGTGCGGGTTGGTTTCGTCGGCGAGTCATCGTCCTTCAGCAAGTTGGCAATGATCTGTTCGATGTTGGTCGTGCCGGGTTCGCAAATCAGATTCACCACCGGCTGGTCAATCGTAACCAAGCCCACATCGGCGTGGTCGAGGGCCAGTGCCAGCAGCGTCTTGGACGTGCTGATCTTCGCAACCTGAATCGCCGGCTTGCCGTTGGCATCCGTCACCGAGACCGCGTGGATTTCAACCGGCGAGAACCACCCCAACGACAGTTCCCCGACCTCAACCGTCCCGTTCAGCCCGGCGGTCGCCGTTGCGAGAACCGACTGCTTCAAACTCGTCGTGGCAACGATCGCCGGTGCAAACCACACCGCCGCAATCAGCACCGCCATAACGACGGCACAGCCGATGAGGAAGTTCCGAAAGCGGTGGCGAGGCCGCGGGGCGTCGAGAAGAACATCTGGCATGGCTAATACCCTTCGTGGATAGTGGATAGTGGCTAGTGGATAGTGGGAAGAAGAGTGAAGAGTGGATAGTGGGAAGATAATCTTCATTCGGTGTGACATTCCACTCTCCACTACACGCCGCTTGCTAGAAAATTTCCAGCGAAAGGGGGGGTAGGTGGCGTTTCTTCCAACAAGACAGAGTGAGTAGTGGAGAGTGGTTAGTGGACCGAGAAGAGTAAGAAGTGGGAGGTAAGACCGAAGGTAAGATTATCTTTTCGGTTTTACTACCCACTAACCACTCGCCACTACTCTGACTATCCACTATCCACTTTCCACTTTTCACTATTTTCCATTTGACGCCGCCTAGACTGTGCGTATAAGCTACATACACGAAAACCCGCCCCGGAAGATACGCCGATTTTCTCCTGCCTCGGTAACACACCCATGCGACTGTGTTTCTGGCTAATGTTGGGCTTTGGTTTGGTCCCATTGCCGTGCGATGCGGACGAACTGCCTGCGGACTGGGCGTTCAAACCCGTGGCCCGCCCCGTCACGCCAAGTACTGGCAATGCGGTTGATGCGATCATCACCACCTCGTTCAAAAAGCACGAGTTACGGTACGCACCGGAAGCCGAGAAGCGGATGTTGCTTCGCCGAGTCACGTTCGACTTGACCGGGCTACCGCCCACGCCGAAAGAGATCGCGGCCTTCGAGGGCGATTCGTCACGGGACGCCTACGATCAAGTTGTCGATCGGTTGCTGAAGTCACCGCGATTCGGCGAACGGGCTGCCCTCTTCTGGCTCGACGTGGTGCGGTACGCCGAATCCGACGGCTTCAAGTCCGATGACGCCCGCCCCCATGCGTGGCGATACCGCGACTACGTGATTCAATCGTTCAACGCCGACAAACCGTATGACCGCTTCCTCAGTGAACAACTCGCTGGGGATGAACTGTTCCCCAACACCAGCGAAGCCCTGATCGCCACCGGGTTCTTGCGGCATGCCCCTTATGAATACAACGCCGTCAATCTGGAACAGCGTCGCCAAGACTTGTTGAACGACATCACGGATACGACATCGAGCACGTTCTTGGGGTTAACGCTTGGGTGTGCGAAGTGTCACGACCACAAAACCGACCCGATCACGCAACAAGATTACTACCGGCTGCAATCGTTCTTCGCCGGGTATTCGATCGTCGATAAACCGCTCCTCACCGCCGAGCAACGGGCCGAGTTGGAGCATCGTAAAACAGCTTGGGAACAGAAGACCGAAGAGTTGCGGCTAGAAATGGCGGAACTGGAGAAACCGTTTCGGGAAGCCGGCCGGGCCAAAGAACGGTCCCGGTTCCCGGAAGAGTACGCCCGACTGATTGACATCAGCTACGAAAACCGCACGCCGTTCGAGAAGCAAATCGGTTACATGATCGACAAGCAAATGACCGCCGAACGCCGGTTCAATTCGTCGCAAATGAAGGGGACGGTGAAGGAAAAGTGGGACGGCATGTCCAAGCGGATGGCGGAGTTTGCCAAAGAGATACCGCCCGAACCACCGACCGCCATGACGATGACCGACCTCGGCCCTGTCCCCGCACCCACGCGATTGCTCAAACGCGGCAACGTCAACAAGCCCGGCGAAGAGATGACGCCCGGTTTCTTGTCCGCCATCGACGACCGCGATGCCGACGTGACCGCCACCGCTACCACGACTGGTCGCCGCAGTGCTTTGGCAAAATGGATTGCGTCCACTGACAACCCGTTGACAGCCCGCGTTGCCGTCAACCGAATCTGGCAACAACTCTTTGGCCGTGGCATCGTGGCGACACCCGGCGACTTCGGCGTGACAGGCGAGAAGCCGACGCACCCCGAGTTACTCGATTGGTTGGCCGCCGAACTGATGGCCAAGAAATGGTCGATGAAAGCGATCTACCGTCAGGTTGCGACGAGTGCCGCGTACAAGCAGACCAGCATCGCCGACCACGGCTTGAAAGCGGACCCGGATAACAAGCTGCTCTGGCGAATGCCACGAAAACGGCTCGACGGCGAAGCGGTCCGAGATGCCATGCTCGCAGTGAGTGGTCAACTCAATTTCAAAGCCGGTGGCCCGAGTGTTTACCCGGACTTGCCAGAAGAGCTACGCAAGTCTGCCACGAACTGGAAACCGTCCGAAGACCCGTCGGACCGCAACCGTCGCAGCATTTATGTCGCGGTCAAACGCAACCTTCGCTACCCGCTGTTCGCCTTGTTTGACAGCCCGGACCGCAACGAAGTCTGTGCCCGCCGCTTCACGACCACCACAGCACCACAAGCGTTAACGCTGTTGAACGACGGCAGCATCTTGGCCAATGCGAAACAGTTCGCCACCACGATCACGAAGGATAGCGGCGAAGACCACGAGGCCATCATCGAGCAGCTTTTCTTGAAGGCACTCGGGCGAACCCCCGACACCGAAGAACAAACTGCTGCGAGCAACTTTTTGGACCGCCACAAGGGGCCTGAGGCCGACGCGGTTGCCGACTTAAGCCATAGCATTCTGAACCTCAACGAGTTCCTGTACATCGACTGATTCCGGACACACTATGCTTCCTCACGTTCCGAGTTTTAACTCCCGTCGAGACTTCCTGCGGCTTGCAGGCAGTGGCTTTGGGGCATTGGCATTGGCAGCACTGGACGCTCAGGCTGAAGTGTCGAGTCCGTTCGCGGTGAAGCCGCAACACTTTCCGGCGAAGGCGAAGTCGGTCATCTTCTTATTCATGGAAGGCGGCCCGTCGCACATCGACTTGTTCGACCACAAACCCGAGTTGAACAAGCGGGCCGGGCAACCCCTGCCCGCCAGCTTCGGCAAAGTCCTGACGCCGATGGGCACGGGCGGCAACAAACTGCTCGCCTCGAAGCGCAAGTGGGACCGGCACGGGAAATCGGGCCTGGAAATCAGCGACTGGATGCCGCACACCGCGAAGCTCGCCGACGAGTTGTGTGTGATGCGGGCGTGCTGGGCGGACGGGTTAAATCACGTGGGTTCCGTGTGCCAGATGAACACCGGCTCCACGCTCGCGGGTCGGCCCTGTCTGGGGTCGTGGGCTTTGTACGGGCTGGGCACACCCAATCAGAACCTGCCCGGCTTCGTGGTGATGACCGATGCTGCCGCCGATGTCTCCGGTGGTGCCCGCAACTGGGGCACGGGTTACATGCCCGCAACCTACCAAGGCACACACTTCCGCAGCGGTGCCGATCCGATTCTCAGCCTTGCCACGCCGAAAGACGTGGGTGCGGATCGACAACGGGACAAGCTCGGACTCATCGCCAAGCTCAACGACATTCACCGCCAGACTCGTGCCGGCGATACCGAACTCGACGCCCGGCAGGCCGCCTACGAACTCGCCTACCGAATGCAGGCCACTGCACCGGAAGCGGTCGATCTGTCGAAGGAAGACGAGAAGACTAAGGAGATGTACGGCATCAATCGCAAAGAAACCGCCGAGTTCGGGCACCGCTGTTTGCTGGCCCGCCGGATGGTGGAACGTGGCGTCCGGTTCGTGCAAGTTTATTGCGGTGCCGGCAGCGCCTGGGACGCCCACGCGGACATCGAAGGCAACCACTCGAAGCTGTGCGCCCGTGCCGACCAACCCACCGCGGCGTTGTTGACAGATTTGAAGCAACGCGGTTTGCTCGATTCCACGCTCGTGATCTGGGGCGGCGAATTCGGTCGCACGCCGATGACCGAAGGCGTGAACGGCCGCGATCACAACCCGTATGGCTTCAGCATGGTGCTAGCAGGTGGCGGTGTGAAAGGCGGCATGACCTACGGCACGACGGATGAGTTCGGCTTACGCGGCGTCGATGGAAAAGTGCATGTCCATGACCTCCACGCCACGATATTGCACCTGATGGGACTCGATCACGAAAAGCTCACGTTCCTCCACAACGGCCGCAATGAACGGCTCACGGATGTCGCAGGGAACGTGGTCAAAGAAATCATGAGCTGATCTGTTGTTTGATCGGCCACCCATTCAAACACGAAATCGGAACAATCGGGCGTCACGTCGCGTTTCCGACTTGCACTGCACAAATACTTCGATTACGTTCAAGGACGTGTTTCACATCGGTGAAGGCACTGCACGGAGCCTGTCTATGCGTCAGTCCTCAATGAAGCGACAACGTCGGTGGATTGGGTTAGGGTCGGTGGCGTTTTTCACGATCGCGGTTTATTGGCTCTTCTTCTCAGCCGGGATGCCGGTGATGTGGGGACCAAGCGCGAGCGCCAAAGACATTGCCGCCGGTCGGGAATTGTTTGAACACGAATGGACACCCAACGACCCCCTCGCCCACGGCGATGGACTCGGTCCGGTGTTCAACGCGAAGTCCTGTGTGGCCTGCCACTTCCAAGGCGGCGTCGGCGGTGGTGGCGAGGTCATGCACAACGCAATGGGGTTTGAAGTGCGACCCGGTCGCGGTAGCACCGAGGCGATGAGCGGCTCGATTCACAACTTCAGTATCAACCCCGCCGAAAAAGAAACCGTCGCGATGGTGCGAAAACGGTTCCCGGTGCGTCGGGGTCGAACCACCACGACGACGGTTGCAATGGAAAACTGTCCCCCGTCGCAATCCCAGACTGTGATCCCCGATTTCGATCCGGTGCGGACCCAGACGGTCCAGACCACGGCATTGTTCGGCGTGGGATGGATCGACCGGATCTCCGAAAAAGCGATCGTGCAGAATTTCCGCAATCGGTCGTTCACCGCTGTCACGAAAGAAATGAGCCTGAACTTTAACACGGTCCCTGTTGGACGTGTTCACACACTAGCTGATGGTCGGGTCGGCAAGTTCGGCTGGAAAGCCCAAACCGCCACGCTCGAAGAATTTGTTGCCACAGCCTGTTCAAACGAAATCGGCCTTGGCACACCGACGGTTGCTCAATCGAAGCCGTTGTCATCGCCGAATGCCCCTGATGTCGCACCGGACCTGGATAAGAAACAGTTCCGCGCCTTGATGGCGTTCGTGGATACTTTGCCAAGACCGATCGAGGACACATCATCTGCTGCTGCGAAGCATGGCAAAGAACTGTTCGCAAAAATTGGCTGTGCGACCTGTCACGTTCAAGACATCGGTGGCGTGAAAGGTGTCTACAGCGACTTCCTACTTTACACGCTTGATGACCCCAACCCGCCCGGCGGTGGCGGTGGTGGTCCAGGCGGCGGCTACGGCCCTCCGCCACCAGTGGAACGGCCACTGCCAGAAGAGGACGTTCGACCAGAAGAATGGAAAACGCAACCACTTTGGGGTGTTGCTGATTCCGCGCCGTATTTCCATGATGGCGCTGCCACGACGTTGCAAGATGCGATTCTTCGCCACAAGGGCGATGCGAAAATCGTAAGCCAAGCGTATACCGCTCTGAGTCCCGCCGATCAATCAGCGGTCATCAGCTTTTTGAACACGCTTAAAGCACCACCGGATGCGACACCAGTCCGTGACATGGCTGTGACGAGGTTGGTCAAGAAAAAGTAGTGTTGTTTCGAGCTTGAAAAGCAGGGCGTTGGGTGTTCCCAACGCCCTGCTTTATTTCCGTGTCAACAGGGACCGATAGAACTCTTCAAACCGGATTCGCATTGCATCTCGGCTGTAATCGACTTCCACTTTCGCACGGGCCGCACGGCCCAACTGGTGTGACAACGCTTTGTCAGTGACGACACGCTCGATGGCATTCGCCAACGCATTGACATCCTTGGGTGGCACGATTAAGCCATGCTGGCACTCAGCAATCAGCTTCGTATTTGCACCGACATCGGTGGCAACAATCGCCCGACCTGCGGCCATGTATTCCAACAGTGCGTTCGACATCCCCTCGGAATGCGACGGCAACACCGCCACATCAACGGATCGCAAAAACGCCGGAACGTCCGAAACGGAACCGCGTAGCACGAAGCGGTCACCGAGACGCAACTCGGCATGCAATTGCTCCAGTGCATCACGCTCGTCGCCGTCCCCAACGACTTCAAACATCACATTTGGAATACGGTCACATACCTGACGTGCGGCCCGCATGAAGCCGTCGATGTTCTTGACCGAGCGCAAGTTGGCCACACACCCGACCCGAACAACGGAACCCCGCGAACAGGGTGCTGGAAAGTTGGCGAAACGTTCCAGATCAACGCCGTTTTCGATGACTGCGACCTGATTTGGTGACAACCGATCGTTCTGAATCAGCGCATCACGGCCACTTGTTGAGTTAGTCAGCGTGACATCGACCAATGGTTGAACCAGCCGATTCAGAAGCCGATGCTTTCGCGTTAACCAGTACCCAAGGTTGTTCCGCACGCGAACCACCTTCTTCACACCCGAAAACTTGGCGACCGGCACGCCAAAGTACGCGGAATCCATGAAGTAAAGCTGCACAATGTCTGGACGTTGTTCACGCCAAAAGTTTTGCAGTCGCCACGCGACTTGCAGCGTTGAATGTCGGAGTAGATGACGTAGTCCTAGACGCAAGACGGGGCAGTTGATCGGTTCTAACGACCGTGACAACGGGTTGTCACCGTCGAGGATCACCAGTGACGGCGCTACCCGGTTGCGATCGAGTTCGCGGATCAATGCGAGAAGTTGCATCTCTGTCCCCGCCCGACTCAGGTTGTCAATCACGAAGCTCACGCGAATCGGTTCATCGGCTGTTCGCTGGGATGGCGATATCATCGGGTGTCGTTTCGTCTCGATCAACATGTCACGCTGCCCTCGCCACGGCGCGCGGGATCATCTTCTCGAATAGCTCGATGTATGCGCGGCTCTGGGCTTCAAACGTGAACAGGTCGTGCATCCGCTGCCGCCCCGCTTCACCCATGATTCGACGCCGTTCGCTGTCCCACAAAAGTTGCGTCATTCGTGTTGCGAGTGCTGCGACGTTGCCGGGCGGGACGAGGTAACCACTGTGTCCGTTGGCAACGACTTCCGGCACACCACCGACATCGGTGGCGACAATCGGAACGCCCGCCGCGCTCGCTTCCAACAACACGTTTGGTAACCCTTCGGAATACGATGACAAAACAACGAGGTCCGCATGGGGCAAATAAGAATCGAGTTGCTTCGTAAATCCCGGCATCCGGAATCGGTCACCGATGCCAAGTTCGCGGATGCGTTCTTCCAGTTTCCGCCGCTCATCCCCTTCCCCGAACAGCACGAACCCGGCACCGGGGTCGTCCTGTAAAACGCTCGCGGCGGCTTCGATCAGGACATCAAAACCCTTTTCCGGACTGAGTCGCCCTGCCGTGACGACGATGCGTGACACCGCACTGTCACTAGGAAAACAGGCGTGCAGTTTTTCTCGGAAACTCGGGTTCACTTCGGTGAAGGCGTTCAGTCGGGCACTGTTGGGAATCACGCTCATTTTCTGCGGTTCCACACCACACAACCGCACCTTCGCCGCTTGCCCTTCGGACACGCACACTACGTGGTTCATGTACTTCAGGTGCCACTGATCGAGAGCGGTATACACCCGGACTTTCCAGTTTTCCCACGTCCAACCGCGTGACACGCTCACAACCGGCACGCCACCACGTCGAGCCGCGATGCGACCAATTATGTTTGCTTTGTAGCCGTGACAGACAAGGACATCCGCAAACTCATCCCGAAGGAAAGCAGTTAATTCCCGAGTTGCGGCACGAAGGTGAGGCGTGTCATGCTGTAACGCTTTGGCATCGAAGCCCGCGTCCCGCACAACCTGCAAGAACTCGTCGCACCGACCGCCTTCACGAAAGCTCAGAAACGTCGTGTGATATTCGGGCGGAAGCGATTCCGCCAGCCCGAGCATTTGCCGCTCGGGGCCGCCAAAAAACGTACTCGACGTGAGATGAACAATACGCATACGCAGAGCCACGTCCGTGGGCCGGAGGTAGTTGAAGTCGGTCCGTGTCATAAGTCTAGCGCGAAACAATCCAGCGTGTCGAGATCAACTCGATCTTACCGAAAACCGTCCATTAACCCCGTCGCATGAACACGACTGCTTCATAGAGACCCGATTTACTCATGCGCTTTCTCAAGCGCTCAATTCCTTCGAGTTGGAAGCCGAAATGCTCAAAGACCGAGGCTAAAATTTCATCACTCGGCAAAGGATGGTCATAGAATTTACTGTTGCCGATGACGTAAGCCAACCGTGTTCGTGGGCTGCACACCTCAGCAATTTGACCAGCATGGTCGTACATGTCGTTGAAGTATTTGACCACATAATTCGCCATTAAGTTTCCGTTCAAGTGAATGCCTTTCAGGCATGTTTCGAGCAGCCCTTTGATTAACTCGTTCTTCGGGTAAATGCCGTGTGACAGTACTGAAGTCGCCTTCCCCCAAGTGCCGCCGATGGCCTCCGTTTCAAGCTGGCCCACGGCACTTGCGCTCTTGATGAAGTCGAAAAAGAATAGGTGAGGTCGGGTTTCTCGTGCGTAGCTGAACCTGTTTGGATACGGCGGTGATGTGATGACAGCTGATGGCTTAGTGCTTCTTGGTAGAACCTTATTCAGTTCCTTACTGTTGCCCTGGTAAATTGTCACTTCCGAGGTCATGTGTTCGGAAACCGCCCGAAGGTCTTTGATGATGTTCTGCAATTGGCGATCAAGAACTTCAACCACTTTTATGGTCGGCAACGGATCCTTGGCAAATGTCAGCGAAACGTGGTTGTGCTTGGCGTTGCTTACGGGAACGAGAATGCCAAGCACGGCCATTTTCAACAAATCGATCTGATCCAACTGTGCTTTAAACTTGCCCATCACTTGCCGCAGACAAACTAACTGCGCCAAGTTGCCTGGTGACCACCACCGCTGCGGATGGCTGATTGGCGGGATGGAGTCAACATTTTCAAGTAGATAATCTTGCGGATTTGTCTCGAATGGGACAAATGCAAGGGCAGCACGGAAAGTATCTAGAAACCGGGTGAAACATATTTGGAACGCAGAAATTTCAGTGTAGGTTCGGGTTTTGACCGTACTAACGAAATGTAAGTAGGGATTTAGTTCCACAGAGCAGGCGGGGATGCCACGATACTTCATACAAAGTGGAACCGTACCCACACCGCTAAACGGATCAAGAACGAAATCGTCGGAAGTTAGAGAAAAATGATCGGCGAGGTCGTTCGCCAGTTGTGGCGAGAAGCTGGGTGTAAGTCGATACCAACGGTGTATAGGCAAGTCGAGTTTGCCTTGGAATGTGACCGACTTAGTTGTGCGGTTGCTAAAGGTTGGACCATCACCAAATAGGGTAGGCTGCTTCACTTCGTCAGTCTCCGCAGAATTTCGATCACTGGCTTTCGGAAATCCTCACGGTTGCGCTTCAAGAAGTCGTAAAAGTCGAAACCCGAACAGATTCGCACTGCGTCATATGCTTCCGTCCCTTGTTTGATGACCCATACGCTCTTGTAGCGATTAATGATGCCAGGGTTACTTTGGTTGCAGAACAACGGCATGACTGGCAGAATGCCGCTCAACAAAAGATGCCTCGCCATCGCCTCATCAGCCTGCGTCCGCTTGCTATCCCCGGTTTGGTAGCAATGCCGCACCTCCATTCCAACACCAACGAGGGTAATGTTTGGGGTAGTCGTGAGTTTTGCGACCTCGCTCTGACAGTACTCTAAGACCAATTTTCGTAAGGTTGGATCGAGTCTGTCAAACTGCAAATAGGCGTCGGCGCTGCGAGTTTCTTCTTGATTACCGCTACGTATGATAGCACTGTATGTCACGTCGGACGGCGACTGATTTAGGGCTTTCATAAATATCGTTTTCACACACGCTTCGTAAATGTCCCCAATCTTTCGGTGAATGCTGGTTACTGTGCCTCCAGAAAGTGTAGCAGCGAGGTACTCGTCTGAATCGAGACCGAAAATACTGAAAACAGGGTCATGTTGGTACGCAATCAGGAGTTTATCCCGAGTTCCTTTCTTTTTAATTGGGCCAGGAATATACTCGGCTAATTTCGCTAAATGTTCCATCGTCAGTGCGTACAAAGCCTGTTCGAGTTCTTCACGTAGATCTGGCACAACCGCCCCCGCTTTTTCATTTGGCATACTGAATTTCTCGGACAACTTGGTTAGGAGTTACGCAGTGGTGTTGTGAGTCGGGTTCTCGAAGTCCCGCAGGGTGGCTATAGTCGCGGGCATGAGCCAGCCCAAAGTCTCCGCGCTTGAG
>JAYVXO010000173.1:0-37527 GCA_043785105.1 Fimbriiglobus sp. | reverse complement strand
CAGGCGGCCATTCGGGACTCCCTTCCGTTGTGAGAAGGAGAGTAGAACAGAATCTAGCTCACAGAAAAAGATCATTTACTACCGGGCAGAGTATAGATACGGCCCAATGAACGACGCCACGGTGAAGGTGCCCAGCACCAACGAGAACGTGAACACAAACGCCCAGAGGTGATTCGGTTCCCGAACGACGGCGGCGAATTCCTTCAGTGGTCTTCGGTTCATCTCGCCAATGTGCCCGGTCATCGAAGGCAACCAGTAGAGCGTTGCCGCCAGAACCATCGCACACACTCCGGCCAGCCAAACAAACGGTGCCCCACGACCCAACCACTCCGCGAGTTGCAACCCGATCGGCAGTCCCGCAATTGATGCGACTGCAAAAGCAGACATCACCGCGCCCGTGGCCCGACCGCGCAAGTGCGGCGGGAACGTGTCGCCGATAATCGCCATCATCGCGGCCGCTGCCAGTCCGCCGAACACACCCGCTAATCCCCGTGACAACAGTAGCGTTTCGTAACTCATTGCCAGTCCGCAAAACAACGTACTGAGCGTGAACCCGGTGTACATGACGGCCAGGAAGTATTTGCGATCGAATCGGTCGATTACGAAGCTAGCGAGAAGACTGGCGATCCCCGCAGCGTAGCCGTACACGGACACGACTCGTCCGAACTCGGAATTGGTGATTTGGAACTCGCTAATCAACCGTGCCCCGAGCGGCATGATGATGACGAAATCGACCATGTGCGTGAAGTTGATCGCCGCGAGAACCAGGATGATTCCCCACTCCGACCGGGTGAGTTTCCGTAAAGCCGGCGCCGCCGAAGTTTCAGATGCCATATCGCAGATCGTCCTTGAGAAGCAAAAACCAGAACGCACAGAGTGATACCAATTCTAGGCGAAGAGTTTAACAGCAATTGTGAGGACACAATCGCCACAGAAATTGTTCGCCAACCTTTTGTGTTGCTCGCCCATTGTGTTGGTCACCTACTGACAGCCTGTCCGCGAAATCGTAATTGAGTCTACATGATTCACTCCACTGCTGTTGTCTTTCCGTTCGACACTTTCGGCAATGCCGGCACCGCTGCGGGGGCACAGCTTCTCGGGGATGTGCTGCAAGAAGCCCTTGAGGATACCGCCGACGAACCCCGTCAGACCCGTCCGCACAGCTACGCGGAATCGTTAGACATTGAAGACGTGTCGTTTGAAACGATGGAGCAACTCGCCGCGTGGCGAACGACGGGTCGGGCGCTGGTGCGGCCAATGCTGAACGACGGGGAGTTCGTGTTGTGGCTGGCGGGGAATCATCTCGGCGTGCTGCCGGTGTACGAGGAACTCGGGGCCGACACCCTCGTGATTCAGTTCGACGCGCACTTGGATTGTTACGACCTGCACGACACCACGCCGACCCTCTCGCACGGCAACTTCCTGCTCCACGCCGAGACGCCGTTGCCACGGATCGTGAACCTCGGCCACCGCGACTTGTTCTTGTTGCCGACCGAGATCAAACAGACCTTCACCGAGGCGTATTCTGCGGAAGTTGTGGCCACTGACTTCCCGAACGTCCTGGCGGCAATCCAAAAGCACGCGAAGAAAGCGAAACGGATTTGGATCGACCTCGACGTAGATGCCCTCGACCCAACCTTTGCCCCCGCAGTCCATCAACCGATGCCGTTCGGCCTGACCCCGATGCACCTTCTCGCCGTCATCGCTGCGGTCTGGTCCCCGAAGGTAATCGGCCTTTCAATCAGCGAATACGACCCCGGTCGAGACGTGCGCGACACCACGCTGAACCTGCTGGGGTGGCTGATGGAACACGTCTTGTTGAAGCGACACGAACAGTAATCCCCTCATTCCGTCGCGGGGTTGAACTTCGGGATTTGGTTAAACGCGATGCGGGTCGGGGCGGTGTCTTCGGAGCCGATTAGCGTGCCGAAGTGGATCGACTGCTTGCCGAACGTCCGGTTGACTTGGTCCATGACATGGGAAAGTGTCGTCACTTGGCGATCGTGTTCAAATAGCGATGGCGTGGCCGCAGACGTGGGCACCAGATTCGTCAGGACCATCGAGACTTTGAGCGGGGTGCGATCCTGTGGGCGGTGTTCCCACAAGTCGATGAAGGCACGCAACAGATTAAGTGTGTCCTGGCAGCGCGGCACATGGGTCCGGACTTCCCACCGGGCACCGTCTTCGTACCGCACGCTAATCGTGAGCGTGTCCGTCCAGTAGTCGATACTGCGCATCCGGGCAGCGGCTTTGTGGATTAGCTTGATGAAGACGCCACGGGTGCCGATGTCGTTGCGTAAATCGGGCGGCAACACGTGCGAGTGGCCGAGCGTCTTGCGTTTCGTCGGCTTCTCGTAAACCTCGTCACCACGCAGCAAGTGGAACCAGCGCTCGCCGTGGATTTTGCTGCCCCACACTTGCGACAACTGCTTGACAGTGAGCGAATAAAGTTGCTGCACGGAGAAGACGTTGTACAGGTTGAACCGCTTTTCCATGCGCGGGCCGATGCCGGGAAAGTCCGTGATTTTCAGGCAATACATCCGCGTGGGGAATTCCTCGGTGTGAATGATCGTGAGGCCGTCCGGCTTCTGCATGTCCCCGGCCACTTTCGCCATCATGCCGTTCGGCGCCACGCCGATCGAGCACCGCAAATACTCCCCGGCACGAGTGCGGATTTCGCTTTTGATGTGGTGGGCAATCTTCGTCGCCTTCGCCGTGGTCCGTTCGTCCCCAATCAGTTTGCAGGCCATTTCGTCGATGGACATGATCTTGGCGACCGGAATGCACTGCCCCACAGCTTTGACGATTTTCTCGTGAACCTCGACGTAGCGATCATGCCGCCCCGTGCGGAACACGATTCCCGGACACAACCCCCGCGCCTGCCAAACGGGGGTGCCGGTCTTCACGCCACGCGCTTTCGCTTCATAACTGGCGGCCAAGCAGCAAGTCGTCTCCGCCTGCATCGGCACCACCGCAATCGGCTTACCGCGCAACTCCGGGAAGTCCTGTTGTTCGACCGAAGCAAAGTACGCATTCATGTCCACAAACAGGTAACGAAGCGGCATGAGCTTAACCTCAGAGGGTGAGTGTAATTTCGTACACACCTCCTGAGATAACTAATTTTTTGTTCACTATCAACAACCGACTGGGAAAATGGTTGCAAGAAGTGGGAAGCCAGGGGTGGGGTTATGCCGACGTGATGATGCGACCACTCAGCCAGAACGAGCCGGAGAGAATGCCGCCGACGATTGGGGTGCCAGAGAGGAGCGACACGTCGATCACGGCGTCGTAGGTGCCGCCGTAGGTTTCGATCAGTGCCCAGTAGAAGGGTTGGTTGGTCAGGGTGTTGAGGAACCGATCGGCAGCGAGGACGTGGCCGGTAATCATCGCGTGGGCTTCGGGTAATGGATCCTCGACGCCATCGGGACGAAAAAGGCCGGACGGGATGAACGACCGCGAGGCGTACTTCACAGCACCCGTTTGCGACGCGGCGTAGGCTGCCTCCGAATCAAACGCTTCGACTTCATGGGCAAACGCCGCCATCTGCACGGTCACGGTGACGGGCAATTCGAGATCGGCGACGCGGGTAAAATCGGGCGCGTCGAACACGAACGGGTACAGCCCTTCTTGCGAATCGTTCGACTGCGAAACCGGGTCGGCCCAGCCGTAGAACCCACCATCGAACGGGCTGCCTTCTTCGGAGCGAACTCGATTGGTCAACCGGACTGTCATGCTCGATTGCCCGACGAAGTGCGGGTTCATGCCGATGAACTCTTCGTCGTTGGTCACTTGCAACCACAACTCCGCGCCGCTGGAATCGGTCCACTGAAAGTACGTCCCGCCGATCACCGGGAGACCTGTGGCGAGCGGCCCGACCTGCTGGGCAAGTTCCCAGAATTGCTGCTCCGTTTCGACCGGAATTCCAATAGTGGAGAGGTGGCTTGGCATAGTGCGTGGAACGATTAAAGAGTGAACGATCGATCGGAAGTCCATGACGAAATTTGGTCGAAAACGGTTTCCTGTTTGGCGACCCCGTAGGGGTCGAGGCGTGTAGCCACGGGTGGAGCGTTTTGCGCAACCCGTGGACAGTGACAGCCTATTGTCACTCGCCCTGAAGGGGCGAAGGAATTCCTCTGCCCCTTCAGGGCAGTCGAGTATTGGAGTCTCCGGTTCCACGGGTTGCGCGAAGCGCTCCACCCGTGGCTACATCCCACTGCCCTTTTCGGGCAGAAAACCAAGAAGGCGATCCGACCGATCAGCCGATACCCAGCACGGGGGAGGGTTCCCACGAGAAGTCGAACGGCATTTCAACGGGGACTTCGTGGTCGCCGTTGTCGCGGAAGATGTGCAACACGCGGGCACGGCTCAGCTCGTCGAACTGCGGTTCGTTGTAGTTGGTCGTCTGGAACGGCTTGCCGGGCGTGTACTCGTGGACCATCACGCGGATTTTCGGGATGCTGTGGAACGAATGATCTTCCGCCTTTCGCTGGCCGGAATGCTTGTCGTACAGCTCGAAAATGATCCGCAAGACCTTGGCAAACGTGCGCGGGCTGACGCCATCTTCGATGAAGATCATGTCGATTTCGACGGCCCGTAGCACCGTGTGGAAATGTTGCCGGACGCGCGGGCCGAAGATGCGGTGAAACGGCTGGCCGACGGGTTTTGGCGGAGTGGGAAAATCGCCCCGACCGCGATGCGGTTCTTCACGGTCCATGCCAGTGATGAACCACCAGTGCGGCGCGAACCAGTACCCGCCACCCTTGACGCGGCGTTCGGACAACGCCCGCTTGAACAAATTCTTCACGCCCCGAAGACCGTACCGCCGTAGCACGATCTCATCGCGGCGATCCAGGCGATCTTTCACACGCTCACTGACTAGGTCATCGTAAGACACTTTCAGCGGCCAAATGGGGTCGAACTCCGTCGCATCGGATTGTTCGGCGAGAACCAGTTCGATGCCGACTTCATTGGAGGCAATGGCGCCGGATGACGTGCGAACGATCCAACCCCAGCCGGAGATGACCGCAGCGGCCTTTTTCACTTCACTCATCGGAAGTTGGCTATGGATGTGAATGGTCGGCGTTGTGCGAGCAGCCGGGTCAATGCGGCGACCGGCCCAAAGCCGTATCATTGTAGCGATCACCAATCCCGGTATCATCCACGCGGCGACAGTTCCGAGTAGCGTTGTCAATAACATCGGGTCGTCTTTGTCCGGGAGTGACAGCAACCGCCCGCCGCACGACGTGAGAAGCAAGTTGAACACCGCGAATGAAATCAGCCCCAACCCGCCGGCCACGATTCGTCGTAGCGGGACGGAGAAGATCGGTCGGCCGTTGCGGGATCGCCATAGCATGGCCGGTTCTTCACGACCACCTTGGCTGACCGCGACCAGTGCCCACAGTGCCACCAGCACACACAAACCCAGCACGAAAACAGTCGGCACCAGTTGGGCCACGCTCACGACGATCATCATGTAACCGGCCAGCAACGCGAGTTCCAGTCCACGGCGGTCCGACCCGCGAGACCGTTTTCGTAAGGTGCGATCGAAGAACAACACCGGGAGAAACAGACCGGCCAAGGTACACACGATGAGCGCCGACCAGAGGGCGACCAACAGCACTAAGTAAAGCACGTAGGACGTGCGAACGCCGATCTCACGCCAGCCGTCCGGAAAGACCCACCACGCCGCAGTCGCCATCAGGCTCCAGGTCGAGAGTCCGACCAGAAGGATCCAGATCATCGGTGGCAGCCGGGAGGGCAGTCGGGGCGAGCCACGTAAGTCGAGGCCATGCTCGTACCGCACGCGGTCGAGTCTGCCAAATTGCGATAGGAGCCAATTGACCCAGGTGAGTGGTTGACGTTTGTGCCGCATGACGACGAGCGCAACGCAAGAACCCAGTAGCAGGACCGCCAACAGGTCGTGCCAGTCCGACTTGGCATGACGGCCCACGAGTTCCAACGAAACGACAATCATCACCAAAAGCAATGTAACGAGGCCCTGCCCGGTCGGAATCAGGCGGCGAACGCGAGGAAGAGCCAGTGCAATCAATCTCATGCTGTACTCTCGGCACACTCTAGTGGTGTCACGGAACCGAACTCGTCGATCTGACCTCAACAATGCCATCACGAGTTGAGGTCAAGTGTAGTTAATTCTACCATCCGATTCCTCTCATTTGACACAGTTCCGAACAGAAAGTTTGAAAGATCGTAGGACGAACGCGATCAGGCCGTGGTGCGCAAGCGGTAAAAGCGATTGGCGAATACCCCTTCCAGGGCGAAAATCACCAGGACGGCAATCAGCAACCACGGGAAAAGCTGGAGTTCGGCACTGCGACCTTCGATCATCGTCTTCAAGTCTAATTCTTTCCCAGCGGCGATAATCGAATCCGGACCGCACACGGCTTCGATCGCTTCTTTCGGCACTTTGGCGAGGTTGCTTTCCTCCGCAGGCACGTTCAAACTGAAACCTTCTTGCCAACTACGGTCCTCCGTGCGTAGGACGTAATTCCCGGCAGTCATGGTGCGATCGGGTGGCAAGCGAAATTCGGCTTGGGTCGGGTCGATCTTCGGGTTCGCGTCATCGTTGGAGACGTTCGGGCCTTCGAGCAAGAACTTTTTCGCCTTCGCGGAGTCGCCCTTCGGCAACGGGACGTTCACCGCTTGCCCTGTCGAGAACTGAAACGACACTTCAGCGGAATCACCGGCCAAATACTTCGCAAGCAAGTTTGGGAACACGGTCGCCCACGAGCTTTCGCTGAACTCCCAATAGTTGTTCCAACGAGTTTCCCGGTCCCACGGCGAATTCAAACTCGTGGTCAGGAGCAGCACTTTGCCACCGGCAGGAAGCACTTTTTCGAGTATCGCCGGGCTTCGTTTCGTAGGGTCGGAGTTGTCGTCGTAGCTCACCACGATCGCTTCAGGAGTCGCTTCGACTTCCCAATATTTCCAGGCCAGACGGGGGTTGCGTAAAAAATCGACGCGGCCACTGAGTTTCCAATCCTTGATCGGGGCCAACAACGGGTGCCGCAAGACTTTGTCGTCCTGCAAAAACCACGCAACGCCACTGCGACGATCTGGGTCAGTCGATACCGTCGTGTCCGTGATCCGGACCAGCTTGGCGGGCATTAGCCCGGCTGCGGCACCGCTGGGGTCGTAAGCTTTCAGGTCGATTTCCAACCCGCCGGGCATGACGAGCAACTTGCCGCCGCGTTCAGTGTACTTGCGAAGCTTGGCCCACAGCGTTTCGCCGTCCGGACCGACTTTGGCCGGATCACTGACGCTCATCAAGCACACAATGTCGTAGGCGCCCAGGTCGCGGACTTCGTTCGGCGTGACGACATCGCAACCGAAATCGACCTTCTTGGTGTGGGCGAGCTTCCAGTACGCGGCATCATCCGGGTCGTCGCAGATCGTCAAAATCTTGCGGCCTTCGCCGACTCGGAATGTGACGTACCGAACATTGTCGAACCCCGGCACGCCTTCGGGGCCAAGGTTGTCCGGGGTTTCCAGCGACACTTCCGCTTGGTGCAAACCGGGCTTCAAGTCCTTGAACGTGAACGAGACCGGCACAGGTGTCCCGGCGGTGAGGGCGACTTCTTGGCGTTCCGGTTTCGCGGCGTTATCGAGCTTGCAACGCACGATCGAAGCCGGCACGTCCGGACCCGTTGCTTGCACGGTTATGGAGATCGTGACCGGCGTGCCGCTCGGCACGATCGACGGTCGCACTTCGGCGGCGATGATGCTAACGTTGGCCGGTTGGTCGATGCCGACATCGAAGAACAGGTGCGCGACTTTCGGCGCCGGGACACGCTCCACGGCGGCTTTGAGGTCGTCGGTACGGTCCCCTTTCCAACACTCCGCCGTGCGGTCGGAGAAGATCGCCACCAACCGTGGGAACGGTTCGGGCGTCAGCGAACCGCCGTCTTGATCGACGGTGCTGAGCAGTTGGTACGCACTCATCAACACCGTTGTGATCGGTTGCCCGCTGCCTTGCGGTTTCTTCAAGCCTTCGAGTTTCCGGCGCGCGTCGGCTGGGGACAGTTCCCAGGTCGCAAACGGGTCCGAGGTCGTCAGCACCGCGACGCGGGACGTGTTCGGCAACCGATCGAGCAACTCCAGTGCCCGGCGCGCCGCTTCTTCGACGCGGGTTTTCTTGTCCGCCGTGTAACCCATGCTCGGGCTAGTATCAATCACAAACACCGCTGCAACGGGTTGATCGCCACTGAGGTCGATGCCCACATCACTGAAAACCGAGGGCACTTTGGGTTGAAACAATGCGAGGCAAAACAGCCCGATCAGCAACATCCGCAAGGCGAGCAAAATGAAGTGCCGCAACCGCAACTTTCGCTGGTTGGTCCGCTGTTTTTGTTTCAAGAAGCGCAGGGCCGGAAACGGGAGCCGCTTCGGCTCCTGCTTCATGATGAGGTGCAACAAAATCGGCAGCCCGATCAGGGCCGCCCCGGCGATCAAGATCACGTGCATAGGGTGCGATTACGCCTTCGGCTTGCCGTTTTCGTCGAGATCGTATATCGCAAAAACCTCCTCGGGGGAAAGCATGACAATTTCCCCGTCGCGCTTGGACGGAACCGACCGGCCCATGCGGGCGTGTTCCAGCAACGCGGCCCGATTGGATCGCGCATGGGAGGCCGCAATTGCGTCACGCAGCTTGAGCATCCGTTCGGCAAGTTCGCTAGTTTGCGTCATCTCAGTCATAACCTGCACTCCTCCGGAATTCCGACCAGGGTAAATCTTCGACCGCCTGATTGTCTTCGCGTTGGCCACAACCGATCAATTCGCGCTGACCATAAGTGTTATCATACACTTCCCACCAGTCCGCGTGTTCTTGGTACAACTCGAAAAAGTTCTGCACGCTCCGCACATACCGTTGGCGAATTGTCGCGTCGGGCACAAAGTGCCCACCACTCTTGACCCTCAAGGCGACACGACGGATCGCCATTTCCGGCGAATCCAGCCAGTAGTAATACAGATGCGTTTCATACCCGAGCATTCGCAAGTCCGCCAGCCACTTTGCGTAGGAGCGGGCGGCGAGCGTTGTTTCGATGGCGAAGCTGGCCCTTTCGGCGACAAGCTCCTCCAAGTGTACCAACATGATCTTGCCCGCGCGGAACGCTTCGCTTTCCGGGTTTAACCCGTTCAGCCCGCGCGCGATCGCGTCGGCGTTCACGAAGATCGGAATCTTCAACACGTTCACCAACAGGTCCATTGATGCGGTTGTCTTTCCGGCGCCGTTGATGCCGGCCAAGACGACGACGCGGGGCGATGCCATCAAGTCTCTCCTGTGGGGTTGCCACGTATTCTATGCGAACCGGCGTTGGCGCTGGACCAAGTATTCGAGCAAGGCTTTGTCGAAGCCGACGCTGGTGTCCATCGGCACGTAATCGACGTTGGCGGCACCGCACTCTTGCTTCCAGAACGCTTGAAACTCGGCTAGCCCCGCCAAGTAATCGCCGCGAATCCCCTGGGCATCCACTTCAACTCGCTCGTCGGATTCCACGTCTTCAAACTCGACCAGACCGCTGAACGGGAAATGAACCTCCGCTTCGTCCAGGATGTGAAACAAGATGACTTCGTGCCCGGAATGACGCAATCGGTACAGGCTCTTCATGATCGCTTCGGGGTCGCCGAGTAAGTCGCTGAACAGCATAATCAAGCACTTTCCACGGACCATTGACGCCAGTTGGAACAGCGCGTGGGCGATGTCCGTTTCCCCGGTTGGCTTCAAGTTCGCCAGCACCGAAAGCAGTGTGCCAATTTGTGACCGCTTACTCTTGGGCGGGATCACGGTTTGCAATTTGGTGTCGAAGGTGACGAGTCCCACCGGGTCTTGCTGGTGAACCATCAGATACCCCAGCGCTGCCGCGAGGCAGATGGCGTAGTCGAACTTCGTGAGTTGCTGCCGGTAGGTGTAGGCCATCGACTTCGACAGGTCCATGACGAGGTAACCCGTCATGTTCGTTTCGGCCCGATACTTCTTGATGTAGTGCTTGCCAGTCTTGGCGTAGACGTTCCAATCGAGATCCTTCGGGTCATCGCCGGGCACATATTTCCGATGCTCGGAAAACTCAACGGAGAAGCCGTGAAACGGGCTGGAGTGCAACCCGCTCAAGAACCCTTCGACAATGAACTTCGCCCGCAAATCCAATCTGGCAACTTGATTGATGACTTCTGGGCGCATGTATTTTTCCGCAGTCGCCATGAGAGCACTCCAGATAGTTAACCACGGAAAACACGGAAATTACGGAAAATGACAGAGAAACGATCTTGGCAACCACGATCAATTGGTTCGCTCGCGTTTCACACTTTCCTTCATGATCCCGATTTCATTCCGTGATTTCCGTGGTTCAAAAGTATTCTAGCAAGTAGCGAACAGTCCTGGTCCGAGGTGAATGTGCGTGGTGTGGCGTTGGTTGTTACGGAGTTGTTACAAAGCGTGGGGCTGAAAAAGTGCCTGTTGAATTGTGCGAAACTGTGGGATGTTATCCTTCTGCAAACCGATAAAACGGCGATTGGCAACCCGGCGGGTTCGGAACTTTCATTCCAATTATGCGTCTGATATACTTAGCGGATAAATCCGTCGCGGTGAGTACATTCACGTGGTTCGCCCCAGCCCATTCATTCGGGAGATTTTCTCTTGAACCGCCTATCGTCCGTCACACTTCAATTGGAAGCGATCGAATCCCGCATCACACCGACCGTCACTTACCACGGCGGCGCACTGCTGAAGAATGTAGAAGCCCAGGCTATCTATTTGGGTTCGGATTGGAACTCGCCGACCCTGTCATCGACGAGACACGACCTCGAAACGTTTGTGAATTATCTCGTCACCAGCCCGTACATGGATGCGCTGCACACGGCGGGCTACGGCGTGGGCCAGGGGTCCGCGACACCCGGCGTGGTGGCAGCGACGGCGATTAACAAGAACGTCGCCCTCAGCGAAGCCAGCATCGAACAGCAATTGCAGTCGCTGATTTCCCGCAACCAAGTCGCCCAACCCGACGCGGATCGGTTATATGTCCTGTACGTTGAACCCGGCGTGGCAGTGCGCGATAGCGAAGGGTTATCCAGCACCACAGACTTCAACGGTTTCCACGGCGCGTTCTTGGGTCGTGCCATGACGGGCCGGGCCGCCGACATCCGCTATGCCGTTGTGCCGTACCCTGGGGAAGTGAACCCGACGGCCATCTCGCAGGGATTTCTCAGCACGTTTGCTGCGTTGACGACGTACACCTCCCACGAGCTTGCCGAAGCGGTGACCGATCCCGATGTCAACTACAAAGCACCCGGCTGGTACGATGACGACCTGCACGGCGAAATCTGCGACTTCACCCGGCAAACCCAGATTCTCGGCGGGTACACCGTCCACAAGTTTGTGGACAAAGTCGGTCAGACCGTGACGATTGGCACGTCTGAATCCGACGACCACATCTACATCAACAATAACGGGAACGACAACGGGAACACGAACGACAACGGCCACATCAACGGCGGCTCGGATTCAACAAATGGCCACGTCAACTCCGACGGCGAGAATGATCATAATCACACGGGTGGTGGTGGCAGCAATGGGAATGGCAACGGCGGCGGCTCCGATTCGGAACATGGCAATACGAACGGGAACAACGGCCACACGAACGGGAACAACGGCAGTGGCGGTATGGATGGGGGTAACGGGAACACCGGAGATCACGGCACCAACGGAGATCACGGCAATATTAACAACGGGAATTCCGGGTCGGGTACCGACGGGGATCACTTGAACACTGGCCACGATTCCGGGAATGGCACCGACGGGCATCACACCAATACCGAATCGTATGACGCTTGGTACAACTGGTATTACGAGGTCTATTTACACGGTGGAACGGACCACATCAACAATGACGGCACGGGTCACGATCAAATCATTACTTGGGATGGTAACGGAGACGACGAGCAATTCCTGAACGGAAATGGATCGGACGAAGAGAACGCGGACCACTATCCGAAAGACCACGCGGATATCTTTACGGTATCACCTATCGAAGTGGTCGCCACACTGCCACCCCAAGGCGAGTCAACACCCGATAGCCACTTGTGGGTTTCCTACGTGGGCTAACGCCGGACGAGCGGCGATCGGCAATTAGTATTCTTGCAAAAGCAGTTCCCCAGTGGCAGCGAACCAGCCCTGGGTGTCGATTTGGTAAACGCCGTCGGTACTCGCTGCGAGAAACTGGGTGAGCGTCAGGCAGAGTTTTTCGAGCATCGCCTCGTCCGCGTGGTCGAGCGGTTTGCGACAGGCGAACAGTTGCTGGGTTTGAACGACGTGTTCCATCAACTGGCGATGGTTCGGGCTGTAAGTCATTGTCTCCAACACGGCCGCGAACGTGTTCAAGTCGTCCCGCAGGTCGTCTTCTTTAGCCAAGTAGCGGTCGAGTTGCACCGGCGTCCCGCCGCCGGGCAGCACCAATTGCCCGCGGGTCCACCCCAACTCATCGCCGTGAAAGTGCGGCTCCACCGGCAACCCGGCCGCGTGAAGATGCTCCGCAATCATCGAAGGCAACACTTCCACAGTCGAGCGGGCGAAAACACGGTAAATCATGGTGAAATTCGTGGCCATATCTGGAAGCCAACGTCGCGTGGGTACGACACAGATGATCTAGTGGCAAGGGGACACAAAGCCTATCCCTCTTCCCGACAGAAGTAATCCCAGCGAAGAATCGGTGAATTATTAAAAAAAAATACTTGACCTACCTAAACTTGTGAATGTATTCTCATCGTTACGACTTACAGGGTGATTTTCGCAAATCGTGAAAGTGCCCAATTCGTCGGGTTTGTTTTCGATCTCCTTACTCTCTCATGGAGGGACGAACATGATTCGTCATCCGAGTCGGTCGAAGCGGATGGGCTTTACGCTCATCGAGCTATTAGTGGTGATTGCGATCATCGCTATTTTGATTGGGTTGTTGTTGCCTGCCGTGCAAAAAGTCCGCGAAGCGGCCGCTCGCATCAAGTGTACCAACAACCAAAAGCAGTGGGCATTGGCGATGCACGGCTACCACGACGTTCAAGGTAAGTTCCCGAAAGGCGCCTCAAATGGTAACATTGAGAAACGGCAAACATGGGTGATGCACGTTTGGCCATACGTTGAGCAAACGGCTTTAGCATCACTGAACAACTTGAACGAGCACTTTTACCTTCCACCCGGAACGATCGGAGGCACGATGAAAGGGACATGTGGACAACGCGTCCCCATTTACCTCTGTCCAAGTGATAATGGAGTTATTGATCAAAACTCCGGGTTTTACCAGCGGACCCGCGGCAACTACATGGTCAACTGGGGTAATGCTCTGTACGACGATACCCGAGCCGCTCCGGCCGGAACAGCTGTGTCGCAAAACTTCGGGCCGTTCTATCACGTCGGCGGTGTCCGTGCGACGCCGGGCAAGGTCACCATCGCCAGTATTACGGATGGGACTTCTAACACGCTGATGATTTCCGAAAGCCTCCTTGCCAGAAGTCCCGCCGACAATGACTGGCGGAGTGATATCCATAACGATGACGGTATTTCCCGTTTTCAGACTGTCATTACACCCAACGCATCGGATCCAGACTGGATCAGTTCCCCTAGTTTCTTGACAGTGGTTAATGATCCTTTAATGCCAATTGCTGTCGGCCCTGGTGGGCGGGGGCGAGCCGCCGCACGAAGCCGGCACACTAGTGGTGTGGTCACGTCAAACTGCGATGGTAGCATTCGGTTCGTTCGCAACTCGATTGCAATCGCGACCTGGAACGCAATGGGTACGATGGCCGGCGGGGAGGTGATCAGTGGCGATTTCTAAGCAAGTGTACCTGTTCCGTTATCGGCCAGTTTTGTCAGCAGCCGCATTTCTGGCGATTTTGCTGACAGCCGGATGTGGTGATTCAGGTCCATCGACGGGTTTGGTCACCGGCACTGTCACTGTTGATGGAGCAGCGCCAGGGATCGGATCGTCGATCTCCTTTATTCCGGAAGATGGCAAGTCGCCATCATCCGGTAGTTTGCTTGAAGCTGGTAAGTTCTCCGTCAAAGTGCCGGTTGGTAAAATGAAGGTGGCTGTCCGCGCCTTCCGCCCAGCGGCGAAGCAAAGACCGAAACAGGACGGTCCGTCTTCTGGAGAAATTTCAGAAGACTTACTCGGCGAAGAATACAGCGACGAAAAGAAGACCACTCTCACGATCGATGTGAAATCTGGCAGCCAAGTCAAAGACTGGGATCTTAAGTCAATTGGTAAGAAGTAACGCTGAAGCTACCCTCAGGTTGCAATCCGCACGACCCACCGGAACCACTCGGTGGGTCGTGCTGTTTCTCAGCACGACCGTCATCAAATTAAAATGGAGGGAGCATCTCGCCTTCGGCCTCGCGGGTTTTTGTCGCTGACACCCCCTGCGACTTCATCAATTCGCGGGATGGCATCTTGTTACACGCCAACTGCTTTCGCGTGCGCAACACTCCGGGCTTCGAGACCGCGACAGGCTTTTCGTAGGCGGCGAATTCCTTCGGTCACGTTGTCCACGTCGGCGACGCCAAAACTGAGCCGCACTTCATTGGTGGGGACGTTGCCGAACTGGTCCGGAACGTGGCCGTATTCACCGGGGACGTAGAGAACCCCGGCGGCCAAGGCGCGTTCCACGAGCGGGCCGTTTTTGCCCGTGTCGATGTGGTGCGGGAACGTCAGCCAGACGTACAGGCCGCCGTTCGGCTTGGTCCAGGTCACTTCCGGCCAATCGGCGAATTCCCGTTCGATCGCCCGCAACATCGCGTCCTTCTTGGTACGGTACACGCCCCGCAGTTTTTCGACGTGCTTGGCATACGCGCCGGTTTCAATCATCGAGTTGATGACGTGCTGCGTCAGGTTCGTGGACCCGAAATCGTGGTTGCCTTTCAAGTTGCAAATCGGCCCCGCGAGGCCTTTCGGGAGGATGCTGAACCCTGTCTTCAGCCCCGGCGCGCACGGCTTCGAGAACGTGCTGGTGTAGATGACGTACTCGTTGGTCGTGTCGAACCGCTTCACGCTGACGACGTCCGGGCCGTCGTAGCGCAGTTCGCGGTAGGCCGCGTCTTCGAGAATCAAGATGCGGTGCTGGCGGCTGTACTTGCGGGCGATGTCCACCAGCCGGGCGCGGCGGTCTTCCGCGAGTGAAAGGCCGGTCGGGTTCTGGAAGTAATCGACCGTGTAAATCAGCTTCACACGCGGCAACTCGCCGGACTGTTCGAGGCGTTGCAGCAGGTCGTCCAACTCGTCGAGGTTCATGCCGCCCGGATCGTCCATCGGCACGGAGTAGACTTTCGCGCCGTGGCTCTTCAGGCAGTCGTGGTAGACGAAGTACGACGGCGCTTCGCAGATCACGATGTCGCCCTCGTTGAACAGCGTTTCGCCGAGCAAGTACAGCATTTGCTGCGAGCCGGTTGTTAGCACCACGTCGTCCGCCGACACTGCGATGTCACTGGGCTTCACGCCGTCGGCACTACAGACATGCTGAACCACACGTTCCCGCAACGACAGCAACCCTTGGGTGCTGCCGTACTGCAACGCTGCCTTCGCTGCCGCCGGGTTCGCCATCATGTCCGCGACCGCTGCCGCAACTTCTGCCGCCGGGAGGGAGCCTTCATCGACAAGGCCCGCCGCCAAGGAGATGAGGCCGGGCGTTTCGATCGCCTTCTGAATGAAGTAGCTGATCGGGGAATCGCCCGTGCGGTTCGACTGGTTCGACAAAGGAAGCGGCGCCGGTGGCATAAAGCGGTCTCTCTTACTTCAGGCGGGTGATAAAAGGCGGCCAGAAATGGAACCGGCCCCGGAGGAAACTCCGGGGCCGGCGTCAATCTGTTCGCTGGGTTCCCGGATGGTTAAGTGTGCGCTGCCGCAACCGCTACCGCCACGACAACGCCAACAACCGCGACGGTTGGGATCACAAATCGTGTGGATAATGATGCAAGCAACATAGTTCACAAACCTAATTCCGGGCCACTCGGATCGAATGGTAAATAACTTATAGCATTTGACCCGGAATCGGGCAAGTTGTAGACGATGCAAAATCCTAAAGGCACTCCACTTTTTCGCGGGCACCTCGGTTTCCTGCACTACGGTTACTATGTTAACGAGAGGCCCACGCTCTGCGTGGGAGGTTCGTTTTTTGAACCATCCACGCGAGGCACTGGACCCGTGCGACTTATTGAGGATGCCGCGTTGAACGAGTCTACAGGCATTGTGACCCCGCCCCCGGTTAGTCGCCCCGCCACAACGACACAACCCGGCGTTCACCATTCTGAGCCGAAATTAACGGTCATCGAGGGGCTAAATTACTGGACGATGAACGACGTGCGGGAACTGATCCGCTACCGCGAACTGTTCTTTCACCTGACGCTCCGCGACATCAAGCTGCGCTACAAGCAGACGATCTTCGGCGTGGGTTGGACGGTGTTTCAACCGCTGGCTACCGTACTCGTTTTCGCAGTCTTCCTCGGCGCAAGTGGGAAGTTATCGGAAGGCGTTACGAACGTCTCGTATACGCTCTTCTTGCTGTGTGGCGTTTTGCCTTGGACGTACTTTGCGAACTCCACCACGAACGCCGCCAACAGTTTAGTTAGCAATGAACGGCTGGTAACGAAGACCTTCTTCCCACGTGTGCTGCTTCCTGCTTCAAACATCGCGGCGGCGACGTTTGACTTTTTCATCGCGCTCATCATCCTCACCGTATGGATGATTGCCGACGGCCCGGCACCGACGATTCGGATCCTGCTTGCGCCGTTTTTGATCGTGCTGCTCAGCGTGTTTGCGTTCGGTTTGGGCACACTGCTCTCCGCCCTAATCGCCACGCAACGGGACTTCCGCTACTTACTGACGTTCGGGATGCAACTGTGGATGTTTGCCACACCGTGCATTTACACCCCGCCTGCAATGCTAAGTCCCAAAACCCAAATGTGGCTACAATTGAACCCGGTGTACGGGATCATCTTGAACTTCCGCAACAGTATTCTGGGTGATGAAATTCAGTGGGTGCCGTTGTTCGTTTCGGTCGCGTTCACGTTGTTTATTCTCGGCTTCGGGCTGATCTACTTCCGTCGTGTCGAAAACACGATGGCGGATGTGATTTAATCCGGAGTCATCACCACGGAAGACACGGATAACACGGAAATCAGAATTGAAAGCAACATGGTAAGTGCAGCACAACTGTTCTTGATTGATCCTGATTTCTTCCGTGGTTTCCGTGCCTTCCGTGGTGAATTGTCTGATCCAGGTTAAGAACTGTTACCCGTGTGGTGAATGATGCTTGGTGCGACGATGCCCCCTGGGGCGTTTTTGAAGCGGATCGCGGACGAACTCTTGCGACTGGACCCCGCACAGGTGCAGGCGCTGGCCGATGTCATGCACGAAAAGTACCTTGCGGGGCGGATGATCTTCGTCATCGGCAACGGCGGGAGCGGTTCCAATGCGTCGCACTTTTGCGAGGACATCGGCAAGGGCACGTTGAAGCTGCCGCAAGACTTGCAAAACGACGCGAAGAAACGCTTCCGCATCCTGAGCCTGACCGACAACACCCCGTACATCCTGGCGTGGGGCAACGACGAAGGCTTCGACAAAGTGTTCGTCGAGCAACTGAAAAACCTAGCGTCCCCCGGCGATTTGCTGGTGGCGATTAGCGGCTCCGGCAACAGCAAAAACATCCTGAGTGCCGTCGAATGGGCGAACACCCACGGCCTCACAACCGTCGGTTGCACCGGCTTCACCGGCGGCAAGCTCCAAGCACTCGCCCACAAGAACTTGCACGTCCCCCTGGACGACATGGGCATCGTCGAAACGCTCCACCTCGCCGCGTTCCACTGGGTCGTCGATGACCTGTATCGGCGGATTTCGATGTGATGAAGATGACGGAGAATCACCAATGACACCCGCACACCGAATTGAAGCTGTACTGACCGAAGACGGCAAGTTGTCGCTCGATCGCCTCCCGTTTCATACCGGGCAAACGGTTGAGGTTACTGTCGTGCTGGTGCCAACTGAGAACTCGTTAATCGGCACGGTTGTGCGATACGATCGCCCGACCGAACCTGTTGCGGAAGCCGATTGGGGCGTATTGCGGTGATCGCTCTGGACTCCAATATGGTCGGTGTAATGGGTCTGTCACCTGAAACATTTTTGCAGCGGTTACAAAGTGGCAAGGTCGTGAATTGTATCTACAAGCGGGACGAATTCGCGGGTCTAATTTCGGCGTGGGCGTTCGATGGACGGTTTGTTCTGACGTGGGAAGAGTGTCGGGATGGCGACCAGTACAACGAGAATGCCTACACTCGGGATGAACGACACGAGTTCGAGGCGGCGGAACACGTCCTGGCATTTGTCGAACAGAACGGCTACCCGGCGGCAATGTTTGAACCGTGAATGTCGCGACAAGAATTGATGCGAAGTGCGTGGGTTCGAGATAACAACTCGTTACCCAACACGACGATTTGAACCATCATCCTGATTGCTTTTACACTTGATGCCCAACTATGAAACCAGCGATTCGTGTGGAAAACCTGTCGAAGCGATACAAGATCGGGGCGGGGCCGGCGGGGTTTTGGAACCTCACAGAGGTCATCAAGTCCACGGTGAAGTCCACTTGGGGCAAGCTGCAGGCCCTCGCGGCGCCGGGGACGATCTCGGACTCGGCGAACGTGTACTGGGCATTGCAGGACGTTTCGTTTGAAGTGCAACCGGGGGAAGTGGTCGGCATCATTGGCCGTAACGGGGCGGGGAAAAGCACGCTGTTGAAGCTGCTCAGCCGGATCACGGTGCCGACGAAGGGGCGGATCGAAGTTCGCGGGCGGATGGGGTCGTTGTTGGAAGTCGGCACTGGGTTTCACCCGGAACTGACGGGCCGCGAGAACGTCTTCCTGAACGGCAGCATCCTCGGGATGTCTCGCCGTGAGATCATCAAGAAGTTCGACCAGATCGTCGAGTTCTCCGAAATTGGCAAGTACCTCGACACCCCGGTGAAGCACTACTCGTCTGGGATGTATGTAAGACTAGCGTTCGCGGTGGCGGCGCACTTGGAGCCGGACATCCTGATTGTGGATGAAGTTTTGGCCGTCGGCGATGCGACTTTTCAACGCCGGTGTATTGACCGCATGACGATGCTCGCCAACCAGGGCCGGACGATTTTGTTCGTCTCGCACAACATGCAGCTCATCCCGCGATTCTGCCAACGGGCGGTCTACCTGCAACGCGGCAAAGTGCTGGAAGTCGGACCGGCGGACAAGGTCACACAGAATTACCTCGACAAGCTCCTTGAAGATTCCCGCAGCGGTGATCTGAGTAACAAACCGCGAGTCGGCGACGGCCGCGCCCGGTTCGTGCAAGCCGGGTTGTACGATAACACGGGTCGCCCGATGTCAGTCTTCACGAGCGGTGACGACATGACCATTCGTGTCGAAGTCGAAACCGCGTTGACGATCCCCGATGTCACGATTGCGGTGGCGATTCAAAGCTTGCACGGCACGCGGGTGGTCAGTGGTTGGAGCCGCGAAGCGGGGTTCCCAGTTTCATTAACCCCCGGCAAGCAATCCTTTCAGTGCAAGCTCCGCAATGTCAACATTCGACCTGGGCAAACGGTGCTAATCAACGTCATGCTAGGCACCGACCTGGGCGCCGTGATCGACGAAGTCGATTCCGCAGTGGTCGTGGATGTCCTGGGTGACGAGCGGCACTTACACCTTTCGACGAACACGGATCAAGGCGTCTGGATCGCACCGCAAGAATGGCAACGAGTCTGATGATGGATGTCACCGTTGCCATCTGCACCTGGAACCGTTGCGTGTTACTCGAACAAACCCTCACACACTTGCAGACACTGCAAGTGCCAAGTGGCGTAACCTGGGAACTGCTTGTCGTTGATAACAACTGCACGGATGCCACCACTGCGGTTCTGGCAAAACATGCCGACAAGTTGCCGCTGAAACATCTCGTCGAAACGCAGCAAGGCCACTCGCACGCCCGCAACAAAGTGGTATCTGAAGCGCGCGGCGAACTGCTGCTTTGGACGGATGACGATGTGCTGGTGCATCCGAATTGGCTGATCGAACTCACCTCCGCTGCGACGAATTTCCCGGACGCGAAATTCTTCGGCGGCCCGGTGCGGCCGTGGTTTGAACGCACGCCACCGCAATGGATCACGGACAATCTACCTCGACTTGGCCACTGTTGGGCATTGCTCGACCACGGGCCGGAAATCCGCTGGCTCAAGCCGGGTGAATACGCTTACGGCGCGAACATCGGGTTCCGCACTGAGGTGATGCGGAAACACCCGTTCGACCCGCTCTACGGTCGCGTTGGCAAACGTCTGACCAGTGGGGATGAAACGCGCGTCATTGATCGCATTCGGGACGAAGGTGGCGAAGGCGTGTGGGTCGGCACGGCGGTCGTCGATCACTTTCTACCCGCCGACCGCATGAACCCGGAGTACGTCCACGAAGTCAACCGCTGGACCGGCTACCAGTGCATCGAACCGTTCTTGAACGACCAAACACCACGCCTATTTCGCGCCCCGCGCTGGATGTGGAAACGGTACTTGGCCAGTGCTGCGAAGAGCCGATTTTTGAGCATCACGAAAAGCCGTGCCTGGGTTGAAGCGGTTCTGGACGAAGCCAAGTTTCGCGGCCTGATTCAACGCTTTCGGGAAGAAGTTCGCACCGAATGACCACGACTGCGCGCCCCCGGTTGATCTACTACACCTCCGGTTTGTGGCCGTGTGGCGTGGCGTCGTATCAACGGAACGTGGCACAGGCCATGAACGAATTTGCCGATGTCGAGACGGTGAAACTGCCTGCCGATCGCGTCTACGGGCACAACCTCCGTGCCCTGTTCCGACACCGTCGCCGCTACCGTGACTTGGCCGCGCAATCCGCAAACTACAGTGCCGCAATCATCGACTACACCGACACGTTTTGGAACGGTTCTCGGCTCGGCGAAAACCTCTTCCCGCTGTTCGCCCGCCATCTGAAATCACCCGCGATTATCGTGCTTCACGAAGGGCCGGGGCGCGTGGACCCGGCGGATGTTGTGGGGTCGTTCCCGATGAAAGTCCTGCAGCGTCTCACGCACCTCGCACTGGCGAGATGGGATACACGAACTCGGGATTACAACGCCTTCATCCACACGAAGTTATTCGGCTTCGCCAAGCATCTCGTTACCCACGCCACGCGGCTCGCCGAAACTCGCACCACCGATTTGCCACCGGCACGAATCCACGTGTTGCCGACCCCGGCGTATCCACTGCCGGAACCGAATTTGACGAATGCCGAAGTCGATGCACGGTTCGGAACCCAAGGGAAAAAGGTGCTGGTGATACTTGGGTTCCCGCAAGCGTCGAAAGGGTTCGATCGCGCGATTGCGGCGCTTCAGTATTTGCCTGGCGATGTCGTGATCGTGCAAATCGGCGATGCCGATCGCTCGCGTACAACTGTCGAGCAATTGCAATCGCAGGCCACCCAACTGGGGGTTCAGTCCCGATTTCTACGCACGCAGTACGTGAGTGATGCCGAGATGGCGGCAGTGTTGCGACGGGCGGATGTCGCATTGGCACCGTTTCGCTCGGTGAATCAATCGAGCAGCCTCGGGCACCTCATTGCCGCCGAGTTGCCGATTGTGGCCAGCCGCATTCCCGGCATCGAACAACTCGAGCGCGACGGGGCGGGGATTCTGTTCACCGATTGCGACGACCCACAACGCTTTGCAGCGTGCATTTTGCAAATCCTGAACGATCCCGAAACGAAGAAAACTCTCCGGACTCGGAACGCAACTTACAGTCAAAACCATTCGTTCCGATCCACGGCGCAACGACTTATTGAACTCGCAACGGGGCCAGCATGACGCGGCCTTTCACAGTGACGGTTGATGCCCGTGTGGTGTTCGATGAAGAACGGCGTGGCATCGCCAAGACAACCGTTGCTCTCTATCGCACAATGGCGATGCTGCGTCCAAATTGGCGGTTTCGGTTCTACTACAAAGAAGGCGTGAACGACAACCCGTTCGCGGACTTGCCCAACATTTCCGTGGAACGAATCCGCATCAAGGGGGATCGCTACGAACTTTGGCCACGGGTGCGATTGCCGGTGGCGAATCTCATGACTCGTCCCGATATTTTTCACGCACCTGCCGGTCCGGCACCGTGGGTCACGTTCGCGCCGATGGTTGTGACCATTCACGATTTGATTCCACTGGAAACAGGTCGAAACGATCCCGACACGATCGCATGGATCGCCAATGTTCGACGCGCTGCACGACGATCTCGGCTGATACTGGCCGTCAGTCAGCATGTGAAAGAGCGAATCGTTCAGCACTTCGGCATTGCTCCGGAAAAAATCCGTGTCATCCACTGGGGACCAATCAACGGCACGGCCACACCACTGACACCCGACTGTCAGTGGCAGTTGCGGGAACGGTTTGCCGTGCCAAAGTCGAACCGCTACGTGTTACACTTCGGCATGGTGGACCCCCGGAAGAACACCGCCCGGCTGATCGAAGCGTGGTCGCAGTTGCCGGGCGAAATTCGCCGGACTGTTTTCCTACTGATTGTCGGCGTGGCACCCGCCGCCCGAGATTCATTCCGTCAACACGTCATCCAGCACAAGCTGGAAGCCAGTGTCGGAATCCACGGCTACGTTTCGGACGACGATGTCGCCGCACTCCTCGCCGGAGCAGCCGTTCTGGCCTACCCCACACAGTCCGAAGGCTTCGGACTGCCGATTCTGGACGCCTTCGCAGCCGGGGTGCCGGTGCTGACCGGGAACCAGACTAGCCTGCCGGAAGTGGCGGGCGACGCGGCGGTTCTTGTCGATCCGACGAACACAGGTTCCATCACGGACGGTTTGCAATACTTGTTAACCGATACCGAATTTTGCCAGCAGTTGATCCGGAACGGTCGGGACCGACTGAAGCGATTTGATTGGCACACCACGGCGGAACGTGTTGCTACGATGTTTGAAGAAATTGCGCGGGGATGTCGGGGGGATGATCGGTGAGCCGTGATCGGATGCGTATCGTCGTGGATGCCCGACAAGTGTTCCGACCCCAACGACGGGGCATCGGCAAGACGCTCATTAACTTGTACGCCACCCTCGCCGTGCGCCGTCCGGATTGGCAATTTCATTTGCTGCACCAAACCGAAGCTACGGTGACCCAACTGGAAGGGTTGCGAAATTTAACCCGGTCGCGGATCGACTTCTTCGGGTTGAATCGGTTCGAGCTTTGGGAACAAGCCGTCCTACCGATGTGCGCACTGGCAACCCGCGCGGATATTTTGCATTCCCCTGCCAACACTGGCCCGAAGCGGTTGCCCGTACCCGTGGTCGTCAACATCCACGACTTGATCCCGTATGAACTCGCCCCCGAGACCGCCGAAGCTCAGTTGTGGTTGTTCCGGGTGCGGCAGATTGCGGAACGGGCCAAGCACATCCTGACCGGCAGTGAATACAGCAAACACCGATTGATGAAAGTCTTGAACACCCCGGCGGAAAAAATCACCGTCAACCCGTGGGCACCCGACCGCAACACGCGGCACGTTACGGACCCCGCTGAATTGGATGCGATTCGCGTCAAATACGGCCTGCACCCGGCGGAGCCGTATGCGTTTGGTTTTGGTGCATCGGACCCCCGCAAGAACACCGCAAAGCTGATCCGCGCCTACGCAAACCTACCATCTTCAGTCCGGTCCACGTACCGATTACTTCTGGTCGGGATTCAAGACGAAGCGTTACCACAGTTCCGCAAACAAGCCGAGGAAGCGGGTCTCGGCGACCGCGTGATCTTGCACGGCTTCACGGAGGAATCCGACATCTCCGGCTTGCTCAGCGGCGCGAGGCTGTTGTGCTTTCCATCGCGCTACGAAGGGTTCGGCCTACCGATTCTGGATGCGTTTGTCTGCCGGACTCCGGTGTTGACCGGGAACCGCACGAGCCTCCCGGAAGTCGCCGGGGACGCGGCGGTGCTGCTTGATCCTGATGACGATGACGCCTTACGGGACGGCTTGTTGCGCTTGCTGACGAATGAATCACTTCGTCAAGAACTCGTCGCACGGGGGGTCGTCCGGAGTGAACTGTTTACCTGGGAACGAACCGCCGACACAGTGGCAAAAGTCTTTGAAACTGTGGCCCAGAGCTAACGCAGCGTATGCGAATCTGCCTGCTAAATTGGTACGCCAACCGCTCCGGGGGCGCGGACGTTTACACGGAAGCTTTAGCCGTGGGGCTAGCCCGGCACGGGCACACGGTCGAGGTGGTTTGTTACGACGCATCCCCGGAAGTGGACGCGGTCTGCCACGTGCGACGGCTGACGAAACGGAACTATCGAAGCTGGCCGATCGTCTGGCGGCTCAGTGTGTTTTGGCAGTGGTGGGATGTGGAACACCAGATTGCGACGATGGGCCTGGTGCGTCCGGATGTCATCATCGGCAGTCCGCTATTCAGTTACCGGGCGATGGCGCGAAAGTTTCCGCAAGTGCCTCGCGTTTACCTGCCCCATGCCCGGATTTCGCCGGTCGAAGTGGCGGGCTATGACTCCCACTCCCACTCCAGCGGTGCAACCGGATTATTCCGACGGCTGGTGTATGAACTTTACTACCGACTCGAACGATGGGCGTTGCAAACCAGCGCGACAACCGTTCGATTTACCAAAGGCAATGCGGAACTGATCGCGGCGTTTTACCGTTTGCAGTGTACGGTCCGCTTCGACGTGTTACCCCAATCGGTGAACGTTCCGGAAACCTCGACGCAGGGAAACTCGACTGGGCCGGTGCGACTGTTGTTCATCGGGCGATTGATGGAATCAAAGAACGTCGCGTTCCTGGTGCGAAGCTTGGCGCAGTTACGGGGGCAGAATTGGCGGTTGGATATTGTCGGGGATGGCCCGGAACGAAGTGCCCTGGAACGACAGGTTCGAGATGCGGGGTTGCATGAGTTTGTGGTGTTCCACGGTCAGCAAAATGACGTGGACCGCTTTTACCGCGATGCCGACGTGTTCGTGTTCCCATCACGACTGGAGAACCTCAGTCTCGTGGTTCTGGAGGCAATGGCTTACGGGTTGCCGGTGATTGCGATGCGAACCGATGGCATCCGCTATCTGAACGCAACGCATGAAGTGATGACGCATGATGGCGAGGGTTTGCTCGCGGCGAATGAAGCCGACTTTCAGCGCTATGTGCAGGAGGCGATTTCCGAGCCGGGCTGTTTTGCAAAATTGGGAACAGCGGCGCGATTGCGGGTGCAACAGAATCACCGATGGGAAGCGGTTCTCGATCGGTGGCAGCAATTACTGACAGACCTGACAACAGCGAAACAGCCACGAACCCGGACCCATACGGTTCCGGTTCGCCAACCGGACTGACCCTGCCGGAGTGTGTTGAATGGCCCCGAACGTTTGGATCGTACTCGTGGATTACAACGGCCTGGAGGACACGCGAAAGTGTCTTCGGTCGCTGACGGGTCAGTCATCCGCTGCCCAAACGATTGTCGTCGATAACGCTTCGCAAGTCGATGTCACCGAAGCGTTGAAAGCCGAGTTCCCGTGGGCACACTTGATTCGATCAACGACGAACGGCGGGTGGGCAGGTGGCAATAACATCGGGATGAAGTATGCCATGAAGCAGGGTGCGGACTTGGTGATCTTGCTGAACAACGACACCGTGGTGGACCCGGAATTTGTGACGCGACTGGTCGCCGCAGCGAACGCCTATCCCGAGTTCGGGATCATTGGGCCGGTGATCCGGTTCATGGATCCGCCGCACGAAGTCCAAACCGACGGCGTCCAGTTTAACCGCCCCGACAAACCGGGGTTCTTTCAACGGCAAGAGATCAAATTAACGACGGCGATTCCCCCGAAAGTGATGGAAGTGGACATCGTCAACGGTTGTTGCTTGATGGTTAGCCGCAAAGTCGTCGAGGCGATCGGGTACGTGGACGAAGAGTTTTTCCTCATCCATGAAGAGTCCGATTTTTGTCTGCGTAGCCAAGTTGCTGGGTTCAAAAACGGGGTTCTCGCGGAAGCGTTGGTGTGGCACAAAGGGAGTAGCACCTTCAAGCGCGAAGGGAGCCGCTTGCAACGGTATTACGACGCGCGGAACCTGGTGCGGCTGATCCACAAGCATGGGCACCGCAGCGGATCGCGGGGGACGTGGCGATCCTATGCCCACCACTTGCGGTACAGTTACCATCGGTACGCCATCGAGCGGGACGGCAACTTCACGGACTCGGCAAACGCTGTACTGGAAGGGCTGTACGATGCGGCTTGGGGCCATTGGGGACCGTACCGTAAAAGCGTCCGCCCCGGCTTAGGTGTGCTTCGAGGGATCCTGTCTCTTGTCTGGAAACTCGTCAGCAAACCCCCTGTTACAACGCCAATTGCTCACCCCCAAGCTATCCCGATTGGCCCTCCTCCGCCGAGCTAGTAGATGCCATGCCACAAGAACCGATCGACCTATCTCGCGTCCGCACGATTCCCCTCACGACCCGGCCCAACAAGGTCGCGCTGACGAAGTTCGCCCGCCCGCCGGTGAAGAGTCAATCGGTCACGGACTTCGTGGCGGGCTTACCACACATCTTGGCCGGTGACGATTTTCGGGCGGTTGTCGATGCCATCGTGCAAGCACACCTCGCACACCGCCCGGTGATTATTGGCTTCGGCGCCCACGTGATTAAGTGCGGACTTTCGCCGGTGCTGATCGACTTGATGAACCGAGGGATCGTCACCGCGATTGCGACCAACGGCAGCGGCGCGATTCACGATTTTGAACTGGCACTGATCGGGGAAACGTCCGAAGACGTGGCGGCAGGGTTGAAGGACGGTACGTTTGGCATGGTGAAGGAAACCGGCGAGTTGATGCACACCGCCATCAACCGCGTGCTGGCCCGACCGACGGAAGGGCTGGGCCATCTCTTCGGCGAATACCTGACGGAAATTGCCGCACCGAATGCGGAGATTAGCCTCGCCGTCACCGCCCACAAACTCGGCCTGCCGTTCACGGTTCACGTGGCGATTGGCACGGACATCATCCATATGCACCCCCCCGCCGACGGCGCCGCGATGGGTCGCGCGAGTTTCAACGACTTCAAACTGTTCTGCGGTGCGGTGACGAATCTGTCGGGTGGCGTGTACCTGAACGTCGGCTCAGCAGTGGTGATGCCCGAAGTGTTCTTGAAAGCCTTCACGGTGGCCCAGAACCTGGGCGCGAACTTGTCGAACTACACCACCGTGAACATGGACATGATTGCCCACTACCGTAGCGGCGAAAACGTTGTCCGTCGCCCCGCCGGGGTTGCGGGCAAAGGCTACACCTTGATCGGTCGCCACGAGATCATGCTGCCGCTACTCGCCCAAGCCGTCGTCGATGCGCTGCCGGGCTAATCTTTCCACGCTGTCGCCGGTTCGCTGGCGATGCCGAACCGATTCACGGCTTGCACGCTAATTTGCTTCGGTGGTTTGCCGCCCAGGTCGATGAAGGCGATTCCCTTGGTGGACACCGGGACGATTCGCGTCGTCCACGTTTCCCCGTCCAGGGTTTGCACGGCGTACAACGTCGTCGATTCGTCCCCACTTAACAGCAGGTTGAACCGTTGATCGCCGGCGTTGCGTAGCGTTGGCTTCATCGGCTGCGCAGTGCTTAACCACGGCGTTGCGGGCACAAGGGCGGGTTCAGCATAAACCTTCGCAAAGGCTTCCTGGAGGCCGCCCGTGTTCCGCAAAATCGGTTTCGCGCTGAAGTGGACGTTTCCCCCCGCACCCGGTTGCTTGCGGGTGACTTCGATTTGATCGGTAATCTCCGTCACGGGCCAATTCTGCGCACTCCCGACGCGGCTCGGAATGTTCCCCGGCCACAGGTGCCGCTTCTTCGTGTTCTCGTTGGCCCACCAGGCTAGCAGTTTCGGGTAGCTCTGCTTTTCTTGTTTGATCGGCCAATAGAGTTGCGGCGTCAAGTAATCGACCCACCCTTCGTTGAACCACAACTTCGCATCGGCGTACAGCTTGCCGTACTGGTCGAAGCCCGCAATTCCTGCGGGATGACCGGGTCGCCAGATGCCGAACGGACTGATGCCAACTTTCACCCACGGCTTCGTTTTCTTGGTGTCCGTGTACATCCGCTTCACGAACGTGTTGACAGCATCCCGGCGCCAATCGTCCCGCACTAACTTCCCGCCATCGTGTTGGTACGTCGCCCACGTGTCATCGTCGGGGAAGGGAATCTCGCGCTTCGCCTCGTCCAGTTCGGAGTACGGGTAGAAGTAATCATCCAGGTGAATGCCATCGAGGTCGTACCGCGCCACGACATCTCGAATCACGTCCAACGAGTGGTTCTGGGTGTCGGGGTGGGTGGGGTTGAGCCAGTAGTGCTTGCCGTACTTCTTCGCCAAGTCCGGGCGGGTTTTGGTGATATGCGTCGGCGACGGTTCCGACTTCGCCGTCGGGGTCCATGCCCGATAGGGGTTGAACCACGCATGGAGTTCGAGACCGCGTTTGTGCGCTTCCTTGATGGCGAACTTCAGCGGGTCGTACCCCGGTGACTTCCCCTGTTCGCCGGTCAGGTACTCGGACCACGGCTCGAGTTTGGATTCATAAAACGAGTCACACATCGGCCGGACTTGCAGCACGATGGCGTTGAAGTTCAACTTCCGAAACTGATCGAGAAGCGTGATGAGTTCTTTCTTTTGCTCTTCCGCCGTCAGGCCGCGTTTGGACGGCCAATCAATGTTGGCCACGGTCGCCACCCAGACGCCACGGAACTCTCGTTTCACCGGGGGCGGGTCGGCAGCGTACAGCGGAAATGCGATTAAAATAGCAGTCAGCACGATAAAAAGCCGGGTCACGGCAGAACCTCTGTGGCATAGGCGAGGCGGGCTGAAGTAACATACCTAGCGTACAGATTCTCGATTGCGGCGGAGAACCAATCATGAACATGCGAATCGACACGGTGCCGATCCATTACCCGGACAGTGATGGAAAGCCAATGGCCGAGAACACACTTCAAGCCGAGTGGATCGTCACGATTCACGACAACTTGGCGATCCTGTTCAAGGATAACCCGAATGTGTTCGTGGCGATGGACAATTTCATCTACCCAGTGTTGGGGGATAACACGATCTGCACCGCCTCGGATGTCTACGTCGCGTTCGGTCGGCCCAAAGGCCATCGCGGCAGTTACAAAGTGTGGCAAGAAGACAACATCTTCCCGCAAGTCGTGTTCGAGATTTTGTCGCCGGGCAACAGACGCAAAGAGATGCGGTTGAAGCGAACGTTTTATGAGCAATACGGTGTGGAAGAATACTACGTCTACGACCCGGACCGCATTACGTTCGAGGCATGGATTCGCGTGAGTGGCGAACTGATTTTGCAGAAGTCGATTCCGGTCAGCACGAGCAAACGACTCGGGATACGCTTTGACCTGTCCGGCGAACAGTTGGTAATCAGCACGCCGAACGGGACACGATTTTTAACAGTGGTCGAAATGGGAGAATGGGGCCAAGAGCAACAGAGCCAAGCCAAAGCTGAGAAGAAACGCGCGAACACCGAGAAGAATCGTGCCAACATTGAAAAGCAACGGGCCGACAAACTCGCGGCAAAGTTGCGGGCACTTGGCGTTGATCCGGATACCCTCTGAGTGTCACGGTTATGCTTCCTGCCGAAGTAATGCGACAAGTCCGGCGATTGCAACTCAAAGCCCGACGTGCGGTTCGCACCCTGATGGGTGGGGAGTACCGTTCGGCGTTCAAAGGTACGGGGTTATCATTTGAAGAAGTGCGGGAATACCAGCCGGGTGATGACACGCGATCCATTGATTGGAACGTGACCGCACGGATGGGCCACCCGTTCATCAAACGGTACGCGGAGGAGCGGGAACTCACGGTGTTGCTGATGGTGGACCTCTCAGGTAGCCAGCGATTTGGCACCGGCGCGGTCACGAAGCGGGCAGTCGCGGCGGAGTTGGCTGCGGTGTTGGCGTTCGCGGCTGTGTCGCACAACGACCGGGTCGGGATGCTTGGGTTTACGGATCAGATTGAGCGTTACATCCCGGCCAGCAAAGGCCCACGCCATGCGCTGCGGGTGTTGCGGGACGTGCTATTTTTTGAACCCGAACGCTCCGGAACCGACCTGAACGCCGCACTGGATTATCTCAACCGGGTTCACCGCCGCCGGGCAATTGTCTTTTTGTTCAGCGACTTTCTCCACGACGGCACCGTAGACAGTTTCCGCCGGGCCGCGCAGCAACACGACCTGATCGCGGTCCGGACCACGGACCCTCGTGAACAGGATTGGCCGTCCGCCGGGTTGCTGCGAATCGAAGACGCCGAGACGGGACGGCAGGCGGTCATCGACACGTCAAACCCGCGATTTCAAACTGCCTTTGCAGCACGAGCAACGGCACGCCGGGAAGCGTTCACGAACCTCGTGCGGTCCGCGCAAGTCGATCTCATTGAAGTGAGTACAGATGGTAACCACTTCGATGCTCTACTCCGCTTCTTTCAACTCCGCGATCGACGACGGAGGGGCGGATGAAAGCTCGGTTTGCTATCGCCCTGCTCGTGGCAATGCATACGCCAACACTCGGTCGCGTCGGGGATGTCGTCCCCGTTGTCACGATCGACCGCAACGTGATCCGTCTTTCGGAGTCGGTCCGGATCACCTTGTCACTTGATGGTGCCACACCGTTGCGGGTGGACTTGCCGAAGGAATTACTCGATGAACTCTCCACGAAGTCTTGGCGAATTCGTCCGCAATCGGCAGCCGTTGTTGAAGATCAACCGAACGAGCAGCAGCGCTGGTCGCAATCGTTTCGCGTCGATCCTTACATCCCCGGCGAAGCCGTTCATCTAGGGTTCGCCGCCGTCAATGTCCAAGCCGGCACAGACCGCGAACCGAAAGCAATCGCGTGGAAATCTCTCGAAGTCCGCGTCACGACAACCGTGAAGGGCGATGTGCTTTCTGAGATGCGTGGCGGCACTGGGATCGAGTTGTTACCCGAACCCACCGTGTCACAACGCGAACTTCCACCGTGGGTACTCGCCACATTTTTGATCGCATTCGCTGTGATGGTAATGGCCACGTGGATTGGCCAGCGCAGGCGGAATCACCAGACGGTGCGGACGATCGAGCAGCAAGCGTTGGCGAATCTCGACAACATTCCAGATGGCTCCACACCCGCTGACATCTTGCGGCAATACATCGAAGCGCGGACTGGAATGGCAGTCTTGCATCTCACCACGCCGGAACTGCTGCAAAGCTTGCAACCTCGTGTTCTTCCCAATTTACAAGTAGTCCTAGAACGCTGCGATCTGGCCAAGTTTTCCGGAGTGACCCCCGACGCAAATGATCGCTTCGAGTTGATCGAAATGGCCAAACGGTTCGTCACCAGCGACTGGTTTAGTCACGTGATGCCGCAGTGACAGTCGTAACCAGAACCACTCGGTATAATTGCTTTAAGAGAGAGTGACGACAATCGACTGGCATTCTGTCTTAGGAGGGCAACCAATGATCGCGCCGCTTCAAACTTTGCAACCCGACACCGTGGTCTACCCCGATAGCGATGGCAAGCCAATGGCGGAGAACACGTTGCAGGCGGAGTGGATCGTCACGATCATGGGCAACTTGAGTTGCCAGTATCGGGACGATCCGAACGTGTTCGTGGCGATGGATAACTTCATTTACGCCGTGCGCGGGAACAACACGCTCTGTACCGCGCCGGACGTTTATGTTGCGTTCGGGCGCCCCAAAGGGCACCGTGGCAGTTACAAGGTTTGGCTCGAAGATGGCATTTTCCCGCAAGTCATCTTCGAGATTTTGTCGCCGAGTAATTCGCAAAGTGAAATGGACGAGAAGCACGACTTCTACTTCCGCTACGGCGCGGAGGAGTTCTACATCTACGATCCCGAAGACAACACGTTGGAAGGATACATTCAGACGGATTCGGGCATCACGACCGTCGAGAACTGGCCGACATTCGTTAGCCCCCGCCTCGGCATCCGGTTCGAGTTGGTTGGGCACGACTTGCACATCTACGGCGCCGATGGACAGCGGTTTCGCACGTTCCTCGAAGTCGCTGAGCGCGCACGACAAGCGGATCTGGGAGAGAAACGAGCGAAGCAGGCAGTCCAAAAAGCGAAGCGAGAAACGGAGCGGGCAAAACAAGCAGACGAACGAGCAAAACAGGCGGGCCTACAGGCAAAACAGGCGGGCCAACGAGCCGATGATCTCGCCGCAAGCCTGGAGAAACTGCGGGCCAAGATGATCGCGGCGGGTTTGGACCCGGATGAACAACCGAGTTGATTCATCACACCCACTTGACCAGCACGCCGAGGTATTCGTCTTTGTTCGTCAGCAGCCCCTCGTAGGCTTCGCCGAGTTTCTCCGGCGTGATCGTGTGCGTGATGAGGCCGTTGAGGTTGAGGCGACCGTTGGCGAGCGAGCGGAGCAAAAAGTTTTGGGCCTTGTTGATGTCCCATGCCCCGGCAAGGCGGGTGTGGGCGGGTTCAAAGAGCATGTTGCCGTGGGCGCCGGTGACTTCGATGTAACGGCGGTGCAGGTCGTCGTAAAAATTCACGTCCGACACTTTGCCGCGCGGCGACCCGACGACGACGACTTGCCCCGCGTCGCAGGCCAATGACATGGCCGTGGGAATTGCCGCAGGGACGCCGGTGGCGTCGGCGACGATCTCTGCCCCTTTGACTCCTAAGTAGGCGTGCAGTTGCTCTTTGGTGTCGCCAATCGTTGGGTCGATTACAAAGTCCGCACCGGCTGCCATTGCCGCTTCTCGGCGCATCTTCACCGCGTCGATGCCGATGACAGGTGATGCGCCGGCGGCCATCAAACACCGCAACGAAAACTGCCCGATGATGCCCAATCCCAACACCGCCGCCGAGCGACCCAACGTCAGCCCGGCGCGCACGGAAGCCCCCATGCCGTAGCGAGAAATGCACGCAATCGCGGCGCGATCGAAGCTGAGGTTGTCCGGCATCTTCCAGACGCGGCAACGTTCGTGGCCGACGGTCAGCAGTTCCAACGAAGCGTGATTGCCGGGAAAGCTCACGCGATCACCGGGATTAAACTCGCCCGGGAAATCCGCCCCGACCGCAACGACTTTCCCCGCTGCGGAGTACCCGGACCGAAACGGGAACTTCCAATCCGGCAAGTTCGGGTCTTTCAACCACTGGTGCGTGCCGGTGTACACGGCCAACTCCGTTCCAGCGCTGATGGCCGAGTATTCCGCCGCGATCAAGATTTGGTTCGCCGCCGGTGCCGCAAGTTGCACTTCACGAACTGCCACCCTAAAGGGTTCCAGAATAACCGCTTGACGAGCCGTGAACATAACTGCCTCAACGATGCTGGGGGAGACGACGCGAGATCGGCATTCTACCTTCTCCGTCCTGAATCGGCACCACTTGTGCAAGTTCAAGTTTCTAAGATGTTGGTAAGATGACAGCGCTCAACTTCCGAGGTCTTATGATGACACCGCGACTATTTGGTTCCGTATCGTGCCTCGTGCTGATCGGGGCGGCCAGTGCTTTCGCCCAGGCACCTCAGCCACCGATAAACCTACGTAGCTTCGGCACGCCGCAGGGGCAGAGCGTGACCCAATCGCAGCTCGGGTTGTGGGCGGGGCAAGTGGCTATGTACACCCAGGCGTTGCGAACCCAGTGCAACACGATCGGGTTACCGTCCGGCCAAAAAATGCAACTACTAATGATGGGTGATCGGGCGGTGAATCAGGCGAACGGGTTCCACCAACTCGCACTCCGATCAACGAATGCCGCCCAGTTGAATGCGCAACATGCCGCGATGGATGTGGCCCTCGAACAGTTTGTCGGCATGGTCCAACAGATGACGGCTGGCAATCCTGGCCTTAGCCAAGCCATCTCCCGAGTGCAGTACGCTGACGAACGCCTCCATGCCGCGTTGGGTGGCACGAACCCCGGCGGCGACACCCAACGCTTGATCGTGGTGCGAATCGCACGCTCCCTGGACGACCAAGCCGAAGAGTTGCGGGCCGTGATTGATGACCTTGAGATTGCCGGCAACAGTCGGGAGTTTTCGCGGAGCTTGCGGAGCTTCGCCAACCGAACGGGAAGGCTAGCGCGGGACGTGGAAGCCGGTGGCCCCATCGACAACGCCCGTCGTCAGTTCGTGGAGATTGAACAGCAGTGGCGTGGCCTGACCCCGCAAGTTCTCGCCTTGGCCAGCCGCGATGCCCGTGTCCGGGTTCAAGCCTCGCGGGTGGAAAGCTTGTTCACCGAACTCGGGCGAACGCTCGGCGCGGGTGATGGCAACCCTGGCATCCCGTTGCCACAACCGGGTCTGGGAATCATCACGAAATCGGATCGCGTCTTTGTGATGGCGGCGGGCGAAACCGGCGGGCCGCACGTCCGCATCTTCCACGACATTAACGGAACCTCGACCGATTTCTTCGCCTACGACCCGAACTATCGCGGTGGCGTCCGGGTCGCCGTGGCGGATCTGAACGGCGACGGATTCCCGGACATTATCACGGCACCGGGTACCGGAATGCCACCGCTCATCCGCGTGTTTAATGGCCGCGATTTGAGTCTGTTAGCCGAGTTTATTGCTTATGATCCCCCGTATGATCTGGGCACTTACGTTGCCGCTTCCGACCTGTCACGCACAGGGCAAGCGCTCATCACGGTTGGTCCGGGTGTCGGTGGACCGCCGCATGTGAAAGTCTTCGACTTGGCGGTCGGGAAAATGATCGACGAGTTCTACCCCTATCCCAAGGAGTTGCGCTGCGGGGTACGGGTAGCGATGGGTGACATGGATGGCGATGGCATCGCGGACATTGTGACGGCGCCGGGTGCCGGGAACGGGCCGCACATCCGCATCTTCAACGGCTTGAATCGGAACCTGCTGAACGAGTTCAACGCTTTCGACGACAAGTGGCGGGGTGGCGTTTTCATTGCCACCGCCGACGTGAATCGGAACGGGCGGGCGGAACTGATTGCCGGAACCGACGCGGGCGGCCCGGCTATCGTCCGCGTCTTCGATGCGATGCGCGGCCGGATGATCGGCGAAGTCTCGCCGTATCCGGGTAACTATCGCGGTGGCGTGCGCGTCGCCGCCTACGACGTGAACAAAAACGGCCGGCTCGACATCATCTGCGCACCGGGCACGGCAAGTCGCGGCCTGCCGGTGCGGATGTACGACGGCCGCACCAGCCGCTTCATCGGCGACCTCTCACCCTACGGCCCCACCTTTGAAGGCGGCGTGTTTCTGGGTGCGAGGTGATGTCACGAATAACACGTGGGGTTTTCATTTCATTGCGAGTGATCCTGTGAAAGTGTACCTGTTATGGCACTCGCACGATACCGATGCGGAAATCGACGTAAAGTTGATCGGTGTCTATTCTGCCGAAGTACGTGCGGTGGATGCGCGAGAACGGTTTCGTCAGTTGACCGGCTTTAGTGACTACCCCGCAGGATTCAGTATCGACAGTTACGAAGTTGACGCCGATCACTGGCAATCGGGGTTCGTTACGATGCGTCCCGATGACCAACATGAACCGAACTAGATGTGAGAGACGGAGAAATCTGATGATGCTTTCTGGGATTATCCCGCCGGTCGTGACGCCGATGACTGCCGATGGCGAACTTGATTTGCCGGGGTTGCGGTCGCACGTTGATTTCTTGTTGTCGCAGGGGGTGCATGGGATTTTCGTGCTAGGCACAACTGGGGAATTTTACGCACTGTCTGAGTCGGAGAAGCAAGCGGTGGTGGCGGATGCGGTGGCGCATGTGGGCGGGCGGTCATCAGTATTTGTGGGCACGGGGGCGGAGACGACGCGGGAAGTGGTGCGGTTGACGGCGATGGCACAGCGGGAAGGGGCGGCGGGGGTTTCGGTGATTACGCCGTACTTTATTAAGCCGTCGCAACTGGAGTTGATCGACCACTTTCGCCGGGTTGCGGAAAGTACCTCGTTGCCGGTGGTGCTGTACAACAACCCCGCGACCTGTGGCGGGGTGAACATCGAACCGGACACGGTGGCGAAAATGGCTGAAGTGCCCAACATCGTTGGCATCAAGGACTCATCGGGCGACCTGCAAAATACAATTGAGCTAATTAAGGTCACGCCACAAGATAAGTTTAGCGTGTTGATGGGTCGTGATACATTGTTACTGGCGGCACTGATGTTCGGTGCGAAGGGCGCAATACCCGCTACTTGCAATATCGCACCGCAACTCTGTGTTGGAATATACCAATCTTACATGCAAGGTGATATTGCCAGTGCCAAGCAGTTCCAAGACCAACTCGCCCCGGTGCGGATGGCACTCACACTGGGGACCGGCAACGGTGCGGTGAAAGAAGCGATGGCCTTACTCGGTCGTCCCACCGGGCCGAACCGCCTCCCAATCGCGCCGTTGTCCGCCGAGAAACGCGAGAAGCTGAAAGCCGTTTTGATGAAGGCTGGGTTGATGAGATAAGCCGCGTTGCGATACGGCAAGACCCTTCGCCACCAGCCGCTGGATCTGGTTTTGCAGAGGTTATGAGCGTTTGTTTTTGAGGGCTTGCGTCATCATTTCGGATTTGGATTCGCGTTCTTCACGCCGAGAATTTGTCCCTTTCAAGAAAGCTGCAACCAAGCCCACCAGGGTGACGCCGGCGATTGCTGCCCCGGCCGTTGCACAAGCGACGGCGCCGTGCTCGGAGTCCTTCCCAGCGTAAACGATTACACACCCACCGCCGATGCCGACAATTGCGATGATAAAGGCGGAGTAGATGCCGCACTTCGAGTTGTAAATGTTTGACTCGGAATTTTCTCGTTCCAATCTCTGTCTGTGGGCGGCTTGGGTTTCCGCACTTGCGATCATCCGTTCAGCAGCACCTGGCACGATTTCGTTGTACTGCCGGAGTAGTTCCGGCGGAGGGATCGGCCCTTGGAAGCTCATGGATCGCATGACGGAAAGTTCCAACTGGGCGGACGTGCCTGTTGGAATCGTGCGGACATCGTGATTGGCTGGCACCAACTGGCCTCCTTGAGGCCTGCCATGCCGTTTCGCTTTCTTACTCACGGACTGATTTCTTTGTTAATGGGTGTCCGTCTGCAAACTGAGTGATCGCGGACTTCAGATCCTCTCCGACCGCACACCAGTCGGATAGAGTCGCCAAGTAGTCCGCCATCTCACCACTAGACGACGAATTGTACACGGTCATGGTATCGCCAAGGTCGATCACCCGCCCGAAGCCTTCTAAGAAGCTGGGTTGAGAATAGAGAAACGAGCTGTAACCGTTCATACCGCACCCATTAAATTAACCCGATCCAGCGTGGCATACCCTTGCCCATCAAGCCTCTAGTAAGCCGTGAGCGACTTTGTTGAGGTATCTACACATCTTACCCCGGCAATTCCAGCAAGACCAGCAGTTCGTCACATTTAGGAGTTACGCAGTCGCGGCATTTTGAAGGCGGTATCGCGGAGTCGTTCGGTACGCGCGGACGGCATCCTGGACGATCTGCCACTTCGCGGTCAAC
>JAYVXO010000172.1:0-14164 GCA_043785105.1 Fimbriiglobus sp. | reverse complement strand
CACACGGCACTTGTTCTGGGCCGCCCGTCGTTTGCCGAGGCTGTCTTCGTTCTCCCAAGTTAGGTCCAGCCGAAACGAAAACCCCTCTTTTGCGAGCCGTTGGTTGTTCTCGATTGAAGGAAACAGAATGTACTTCAAGCTCGGAGTGCTAATCACCAAAGGATCAACCCATTCCTTGATCGGTGACGCTTCAACCTTTACTGTCAGCGGGCTGGGAAACTCCGTGCTGCCGAAAATCTCTTCCTCACGCTGCCACATTCCGTCACCGAGCGAATGGCCTCGCATCAATCGCCACCAGTGACGGAGATGCCCGCGTATTGCAGTCGGGCGAATCTGAAAATCGAGATCAACCGCGCCGGGGCTGGCACCTCCACCCACCATTGGGGTAACCAACTCAATCTCGTAGCTGTGAGTTGCTCGCGGCATGGAATTCGGCTTCATCGGGCAGACGGGTATTTCTCGCGGCACGGACGACTCCTCTGGCTCCTGACTTTGCCGTTCACGCTTCACACGAGCTTTCCGCCGGTCGGTTCCGGAAGGTGTCCATCCGGCAAACTGGAATTCCCCACGGAAAACGGACGGTCAGTTAGGAGTATTCGTTGTCTTCGAACTGCGCGGGGGCGACGTACCCCAGCGCGCTGTGCCGACGTTCGCGGTTGTAGAACACTTCGATGTACTCGAAGAGACTCGACCGGGCTTCGGCCCGTGTCGCGTACTTTTCGTGATGCACCAGCTCCTTCTTCAAGCTCGCAAAGAACGACTCCATCGGCGCATTGTCCCAGCAGTTGCCCCGACGGCTCATGCTGCACCGAATGCCGTGCGTGGCGAGTGTCTTTTGATCGTGCTCGCTGGCAGATTGACTGCCGCGATCTGAGTGTGTGAGCAACCCCGCCTCGGGGCACCGTGCCGCCAGTGCCATGCTCAACGCATCGACCACGCACCGGCTCTCCATCGACTCCGTCATCGACCAGCCCACGACCCGCCTCGAAAACAAATCCTCCACGATAGAAAGGTCCAGGAAGCCTTCGTCCGTCGGGATGTAGCTCATGTCCGCAAGCCAAACTTCATTGGGCTTCGTGGCCGTGACGTCGCGGTTCAACACATTGTCGGCGACCGGGAACTCGTGGTTCGAGTCGGTCGTGTTGACGCGGAACTTGCGATGCGAAATGGCTCGAATTCCCAGCGATTTCATCCCCTTGGCCACCGTGTTCACGCAGCATTTCTCGCCCTGGCCCAGGAGTTCCGCGTGCATCCGAGGTGATCCATAACGACCCCGACGGGCCGCATGGATCACTCGTATCTTGTCGCCCAACTCTCGCTGACACTGGGCTGTCACTGAAGTCGGTCGCTCCCGCGCGTCGTAGTAACCCGAGACCGACACACCGAGCTTGTCGCCCATCCGCCGCACGGGAAACTGCGTCGCATGGGCGCGGATGAAGGCGTACTTCACAGCGACTCCTTGGCAAAGAACGCCGTCGCTTTTGTTAAGATGTCACGCTCCATCGTGGGCCGCTTGTTCTCGGCCCGCAACCGCGTCAGTTCGTCCTCGATCAAGGGCACCCCCTGGCCACGAAACGCCTGCTGACCATCGGTGGCAAACTCCGCCTTCCAACGCCGAATCAGATGGTCACGCAAGTCCAATTTCCGCGCCGTCGCCGCGTAAGAGTACCCCTGCTCGGTGACCATCTTCACCGCCGCCAACTTGAACTCCCGAGTAAACGTCCGCCGCAACTTCGCCATGAGTGAACCCTCCTGAAAGAGAATACACCCTTAACTCTGCGCCCGCCAACCGTGGGGAGGTCCAAACATTGCTCGGCACAAAATTCGGAGATTGACAAAATGTCGTAGCTAGAGCATTTTCAGTCTGTTCCTTGTCGGAAGAGTTCGGTGAACCGACTCCATTCCAATGTTACTCCGCAAGGAACAGACTGAAAATGCTCTAGATTCAGCGCAACGCCGACCATTCGGGTAGCCGTACTCCCATTCCGGAGGAGCCTGGCTTCTCAAACTTGTTATCCCTTATTCATGGGGAGGTCCAAAGATTTGCCTCTGCAAATTAAAAGGGTCGTGTCGGGGCATCGCTCGTGGGTGCCCGATTGGTGCCAATTTCCGCAGTAACATCCGGCAGTACAGTTCGGGTTGAAACTCGATTTCACATCTGGGTAACATACGGGACATGTGGGTAAGGATTGCCTACTTTCATCCCCAAGATAAGCACGGATGCGCCTGAACGTGGCTGATAAAGTAACCCAACAAATACTGGATGCGTTAACACGGGCTGCGGCGGAGCCTGCGGGCACGGCGCTATACGGCACGAAATCCGAACCGGGTCTTTTTCCTGCGACAGCCGCTGCCAAGCTAGCGGCGCGGAAAGCGCTTGATGACGGGCTACTCGAAGTGATTCGCACCGAGACGAAGGGGAAGCAAACCCGCGAACTCGCGGTAGCGACCGATCCCGGTTTACAGTTCTTGCTGGCCCAATCGAGTCCGAAGCAAGTGCTTGAAGATTTTGTGCGCGTCTTGGAAGAACGTGAGGGGCAGATCGCGGAATTGGTCCAGGCCACCACACGCATCAGCACAACATTGGCGGGATTAAAAACTACCGTGGCGATGGTGTTGCCGCAAGTCATCGCGCAACGAATCACACCGAACCGGCTGTTGAATAGTAACGAATTGCCAAAACTGCCGGCTGTTTCAGTCAACGGTCACTTGACCGGCCACCCCCCTGCGGCGACCACTATGTCCACAGTTGCTACACGATCGGTTGCGACCCTGACACGGCCAGCCGTGTCCGAATTGGAAGACCTTGCGGGCGCGATTCTGTCCCGGATTTGTGATTGGGCCGCGTCGGCTGCGGCAGGGCAAGATTGCCCGCTGCCGGAGTTGTACCGCTCACTCTCGACTCGTGAAGTGCCACCGAGCGTCGGGGTGTTTCACGATTGCTTACGTCAACTTCATGACGACCACCGCATTTACTTACACCCCTGGACCGGACCACTGTACGCGCTGCCTGAACCGGCTTACGCACTGCTGGTCGGGCACAACATTGGCTATTACGCATCACCCCGAAACTAAACTCTCAGCTCGACACTCTCGACGCTTTTTTCATTCTGCTTCGACATCATTGCCCTGGGAGGGAACCCCATGACCCTGACAACCGATCGACAACTAACCGGGCGGGCACGCGAGAGTTTGAAGCGTGCGGGCAACCCGTTTCGCAACTATTTCGCCCGCAACCCGGATGACGACGTTTGTGCGCGGTATCACGTGCCGGAACTCTTCGCCGCCGAGCGCGATCTGCTCCATGCAATCATCGACTTGTACCGTTACGACCCGATGACCCATTCCGAAGTCGTGCCGATTTTGGGTAACAAAGGCGCCGGCAAAACGCACCTGTTGCACAGCATCAAGCACGGTGCCAGCGGGCAATGGCAATTGCTGGTGACACCGGGGGTGTATCAAAAGGATTCGGACTTCCTCGAATACATGCTGTTCCAAATTTTGGACACGCTGTTGGGTGGTGGCAAACAACAGGGAATGCGGCCACTGGAGTTTGTCGGCGATCAGTTAGTCCGCAAACAACTCGGGCTAGCACTGCGCTCACTTTCAGCGGAAGAAAAAGTTGAACTGTTCCCGCCGCCGGGGATCGGCCGGTGGGCACGACGGCTTGGGTTGGGCGGCACGCAAGCCGGGGAACGGTCCGAATGGTTGGCCGACAACCTGGCGGGGGTTGCGACGTTCGGTCGAGTTCCGATGCCACTCACCCAGGCGCTTCACGATGCCGGACTGCCAGCGGCGCGCGCCTACGAATTGCTCGCCGCCTACGCCAAGAAAACCGAGTCGCGGAACACCGCCGGCTTGATGCGCCAGCAGATTATCGAAGGCTTCGCCAAAGCGGTGTTGTTGAAAGACGAAGCGGGACTGGCGAACTTCTTGACCTACGGGTTCGCTGAACTGGAGTTCCAGGTTCGACCGACGCGGCAAGATCTCGTCCTCGCGCTGCTCAAAGTGATGATGGAGATGTTTCGCGGGTTGAAAATTCCCGTCGTCGTGGCGTTCGATCAGCTCGAAGATTTACTACTCGCACGCCGCTCCGACGACGGCCACAAAATCGCCGAGTCGTTCTTCGCGGGCATCGTCCAAGTGATGCACCAGATCGACGGGTTGTGCTTCTTGATCTTCGCGGAGCGGGGGTTGTGGAACCGATTTGTTCCGTCCCTGGATGGCTACATCCAAGACCGCCTCAACAACCCGGTCCACGTGCCAAAACTGGGCACCGTCAAAGCAATTCGCCTCGAAGCACCTGCGGAATCCCTTGTGCGCCGAGTGGTGGAAGCGCGCCTACGTCCGGTGCTGGAAGAGATTCCCGAGGGCAATGACCTTCCCGATATTTACCCCTTCGCGGACGAGCAAATCACCCGCATCGCCAAGTCCGAACCGACGCTGCGCGACATGCTGCAACAGTTTCGCCATCTGTTCGATCACGTCGTTTATGAAGCGGAAGAAACAACGTCGCCCGTCCCGAAACCGAACAGCGTGGCCCGCTCCGAGTCGATCGGCGATGACGAACCAGTCCTGAAAAATTCACTGGCGTTTGCGGACATTCCGACACGCCCGGAAAGCCGCATCAGCGGGTACGACACGTTCAACCCACCCGTCGGGCCGATCCCGTTCCCAGAGTTGATGACCGCCACGGATAAGCAAAACCGCATTGATGCGTTGCTCGGGAAAGACCCCGAAATCTACCAACACCCCGTTGCGTTCAAGTCGGTCACGATCGTGGAGACCACGGAAAGTGGCACGGTTGTCGGCTTGTCCAGGCCGACAGCGGAAACGAACTCGCACGGTGTGCAATCTGTTGACGCGACTGGGGTGACCTCGTCGCAGAGTCTCGCCGAATTGTGGGATCAAGAGTTCCGCACGGCCCGGCGCAAGCTCGAACCGGACGGCTCCCTCACCGGCGCAACACGCGAGTTGCAAGCCGCCCTCGGAACGTTCCTCACGACTTGCCACGAACACGGCGTGAAGGTCGGCCCGTGGCGATTGCAGCACGTTGTCCCCGAATGGCCGTTCGGCGAACACCCGACCTACGGGGCGGTTTCCCTGGCTCATTGGGCGTGCAAGGACGGCCAACCGTGGCGAGTCGCGGTCGGGCTGTTCCTCGCGCGGGGTCCGGGCAAGCCGAAGGATTTGGAAGTCAAACTCGGCGTGATGGAGACCCAACCGCAAGTCGTCGATCACCTGATTTTGCTTCGTCCCGAAGACGACATCACGATGACCGGGAAAAGTAAAACGATGTGGCAAGACGCCGAACGTCGCGGCAAGCACTCCCGGATCGAAGCGGTTTCGTTGGACGGGTACGCCCAACTGTACAGCTTTCCACGGTGGCTCGCCGCAGTCCGAGAATCGTTGCCGGAAGGCACGCCGCTACCCAACCTCGCCGACATCATCCAAGAGAAAGCGGAGAAACTCCTCGAACAAGTTTGTATGCCCGTGACGAGTTGAAACGATGATTCGTGGTGCCGGTCGGGACACGCCCCGACCGGCACATCTCCTTGTATCTCCACTTCCACTGCAAATCTTTTCGCCTGCCCCTTTCCAGGTCTGCTATTTCGATTAACTTGCCCCCATGACCTACGACGAGGCAATTGCATTCTGGTTCGGGCGAATCAACTACGAGGTTCGGTCCGCACTGCCGAACGATCTCAAACTGGAGCGGATGCGGGCGTTGCTCCGGGCGTTGGGGGATCCGCACGAACGGTTACGCATCGTTCACGTCACCGGGACGAAAGGCAAGGGCAGCACCTGTGCCATGCTCGCAAATGTCTTGCGGTGCAGCGGGTATTGTGTGGGGCTTTTCACGTCGCCGCACTTGGTCCACGTCGAAGAACGGATGCAAGTGAACGGGGTGCCGATCACCCACGCCGAACTCGCAGCACTCGTCACGCAACTCGCCCCGATCGTCGAGCAGATGGAACGCACGGCGGAATTGGCGTCGCCGACGTTCTTTGAACTGAGTGCGGCCCTCTGTTTTCTACACTTCGTGTCCCGCCGAGTCGAAGTCGCCGTCATCGAAGTCGGGCTTGGTGGGCGTTACGACAGCACCAACGTGTGCAACCCATTGTTATCCGTGATGACCTCCATCGGCTTCGACCATATGGCCCAGTTGGGGAACACACTCGAAGCCATCACGTATGAAAAAGCGGGCATCATCAAACGGCGTGTTCCCGTGGTCAGTGGTGTGATGCAAACTGGACCCCAGCAGTTGATCGCCGACATCGCCAAGGCCAACGCAACGGCTGTGGTGCAAATCGGCCGCGACGTTCAGTTTCAGACGACGCTCGACGACGATGCTCGTCAAGTGATGCACCTTGTGACACCACACTGTCACTGGCCGGCGTTAACGTTGGGATTACTTGGCGAACACCAAGCGGCCAATGCGGCGGTTGCCGTGGCCGCAGTCGAGCAGTTACGGCGAATGGGACTGACCATCCCCGATGGCTCGGTTGCAACTGGGTTACGGGACGTTCATTGGCCGGCGCGTGTCGAGTTGGTTTCGATTCGGCCCGCCATCGTGATTGACTCCGCGCACAACATCCCCAGTGCGGAAGCCCTTGTTAAAACACTTCAGCAAGCTCTGCCTCGTGTCAACAAAAAATCCGTCGTATTCGCGGTCTCGTCCGACAAACAGTACCCAGAGATCTTGGGCATACTGGGTGCCTACTTCGACCACTTTTATCTGACCCAGTACAGCAACAACACCCGCAGCGTCGCCCCCGAAAAGTTAGCGGAAGTTCTGGAAGAGGTCGCACCGTGGCGTTCGTACAGCATTCACCAATCGGCAAGCGAAGCGTGGTTAACTGCGCGACATGATGTGAACTTGGATGATTTAATCTGCGTGACAGGATCAGTGTTTTTGGCGGGTGAACTTCGGAATCAGATTATTGCCGAGTGCAAATTTATTGCTGCGAAAACGCCTAATTAACCACGTTTGTTAAGTGGGAGAATCACGGCAGGCAATTTCTGACTTCTTTGACACAATTTTGAGATTTTTTAGTTCCCAAATCCACACCACCTGGTTATATCCATCGCACGTAGCGCGGCAGGCCGCATTTCGCCCACCAACATGGAGGGGCGGCCGCTGGGTACGAAGCCACTCGCAACGGTAATTATGCAGAAACAGCGTCACGCCACGGCCATTCGGTCGGTGGTGGAAGAATTGGAACCGCGCGATGTGCCTGCGGTTTCGGTCCGATTCGACTACACCTACGACACGTCGGGGTTTTTCAACTCCCCGGACCGTCGGGCGGCTTTGGATAGTGCTGCTCAATCAATCACGTCGCAACTTCACGACACACTTTCAGAAATTGCGCCAAGTGGTAGCAACACGTGGAACGCTACGATTTATAACCCCGTGACCCGCTCGGAAGTCACAATCCCGAACCCAACGGTTCACCAAGATGAACTCGTCGTGTACATTGCGGCGGCTTCGATTGGTGCTGGGGAATTAGGTCTGACCACCTCAGGCGGGTTTAGCGCAACGGGTTCCCGCGCGTGGCTCGATACGGTACGAGCACGGGGCCAAACGGGTGCGCTGGCAACGCCCAAAACTGATTTCGCCACCTGGGGTGGCATGATTACGTTCGACGACCAGAGCAAATGGAATTTTAGTACCAACACCCCCGCCCCCACCCAGTACGACTTCAACAGTGTTGCGATCCATGAATTGCTTCACGTGTTCGGGTTCGGTCTCGGTGAAACCGCGTTCACTCGGCACATCACAAACGGCCGGTTTGCGGGTCCGAATGTCGTCGAGTTGATGGGGAATTCTGTCGCCGTCGTCGGCGACCCGCCGGACCACTTCGCACCGGGTACCAGCTACAAGGGCCGGGAATCGCCGATGCAACCGGCGCTCGCGCCGGGCGTCAAACGAGTCGTGACGCCGCTCGAATTTGCTGTACTCAAGGACATCGGCTGGAATAGCACAATACCCGTCAGCCCCCCGGTTGTACCGGCCCAAGAAGTTGTGACGCCACCGTCACCTGTGGCAGCGGTTATCAAGTCGTTGGGCACACCCGCGATTGCCCGTTTCGCAGTTGGCACGGCAAACTCGGCAGTGGAATACGGCTCCAATGGCGCCGTGATTCGCACGATCCAGCCATACGGGGCGACATATTCCGGTGGTGTCCGGACGGCAACGGCAGATGTGACGGGTGACGGTGTGCCCGACTTGCTGACCGCAACCGGCCCCGGTCAGACGGCCGTCGTGAAATTATTCGACGGCGTGACCGGCGCGGAAATCGCCACGGTATTGCCGTTTGAAACGACATTTACCGGCGGCGTGTTTATCGCGTCAGCCGATCTGAATCACGACGGCAAAGCCGATCTCGTGGTGACACCCGATGAGAACGGTGGCCCGGTCGTCGCAATTTATGACGGTGCTTCGTTGGCAGCGGGACGTGTCGTTCAACTCAGTCGATTTTATGGAATCAACGATCCAAACTTCCGGGGCGGGATTCGCCCGGCCCTCGGGGATGTGAACCGGGATGGGACTGCCGATTTGGTCATCTCCGCCGGATACGGTGGCGGTCCACGCATTGCCATTCTGGACGGCACGACGTTAACCAGCAGTACCGGCCCGCATAATCTCGTGGCCGATTTTTTTGCGTTTGAATCCGACTTGCGCAACGGTGCCTACGTGACCGTCGCGGATTTGAACGGCGACGGGTTCGCGGATGTCGTGGCCGGTGCTGGTCCGGGTGGCGGCCCGCGCGTCACCGTGTTCGATGGTCAACAGTTAATGGCGAACCGGCATGTCTTGATCGCTAATTTCTTTGCCGGTAACACCGATACACGAACCGGAGTCCGAGTTGCTGCCGCCGATGTGGATGGCGATGGCCGCCCCGATCTTGTGACCGGCGGGGATTCGCTCACCTCAATTTATACCGCCGTCTCGTTGTTCCAGAGCATCGCCCCGCCGGCTTGGATCAACCTACCGGCCACGAGTTTGAGTTCGCTCTCCGGACTCTATGTCGGATGACCGACTGAACAGCACAGTTTCGCCCGTCTGTGCTGTTTGGTTGTCACAAGCATGAACGAAATAACCGCCACGACTTGCGCGATCATTTTCACCAGTAGAGTTTTTCCAGCGTCACGTTTCCACCGCAAAGGACTACACCCACTTTGCGGATATTTTCCAGGCGACGAAACTGTTCACCCAACACGACCGCAACACCGACTGCCGCACTCGGTTCGATAATCAACTTCATGCGTTCCCACACCAACCGCATGGCCGCGACGATCTCCGGTTCGGTTACGGTGAAGATCGCTTCGACTTGGTCGCGGATGATCGGCCACGTTAAATCTCCAAGACTAGTGAGCAATCCATCGGCGATGCTGTTGGGTGTGGTTTGCAGTAGCCGTGACCCGGCGGCTTTGGAGCGAGCGGCATCGTCGGCCCCAAGTGGTTCCGCACCAAACACGCGGATCGTTGGTTTGATACCACGGGACGCAATACAAAAACCTGAAAGCAACCCACCACCGCCGACCGGGGCCACGACCGCATCCAAGTCCGGTACGTCTTCGAGCAATTCCAACGCAGCGGTCCCCTGCCCCGCGATGACATCCGGGTGGTCGAACGGCGGGATCAAAGTGCCACCAGTTTTCGCCACCAGTTCATTGGCCATTCGTTCTCGATCGATAAGCGTGGGCTCGCACTCAACAATCTGCCCACCGTAGCCCAACACCGCTTGCTTCTTCACGATCGCTGCCGTGTGTGGCATCACGATGTAGGCGGGTATCTCTCGCACCCTTGCTGCCAGCGCGAGTGCTTGCGCGTGGTTGCCGCTACTGTGCGTGACGACACCCCGCTTCGCCGTGTCAGCGTCCAACTTCTGCACCGCGTTCGTCGCGCCGCGATACTTGAACGCGCCGGTCTTCTGCAAGTTTTCGCACTTAAAATACACCGCCCGCCCCGCCAGTCGGTCGATCGTCTCCGATGTCATCACCGGCGTGCGATGCACGAATCCCGCGATCCGAGCCGCCGCTTCCCGGATCGCAGCCAAGTCAGTGGCGTAAGCAGCCATCCGTTGCGACTCCCGGAATGTTACTTTGTTTTGGGCCGGATCAGCACGACTTCGTGGAAGACTTCAAGGGTTAACCCGAGTGGGTCGAGCATCTGCTGCAGACTTTTGCGGAGTTCAGCAGCAGTCAGCAAGCCCGTGACTTTGGCCGTTGGGTCCAGGGTTCCTGCTTTCATGGCAGCGGCATCAAGGGCCATCGCAAGATCAAAGTGTTGCACGATCCGCGGCAGGATGCTTTCCAGCGTTTGATCCTTCACTTCCAGTGGTGGCACCGGCTTATCAAGGGATTTCGCTGGCCACGACAGCTTGACGTGCAACTCCCCGGTGGCCAGTTTTTGACGGTGCGAAGCCGGTTCGTCCCGATTGGGTTTCACCGTGGTGATCCGCAAACTTTTGTCATCCGCCGACGGTGCGAAGCCCAACCCATGCGGGTGAAGCAGTAGCTGCTCAATGGTCCGCAGGGTCACCCCGCTGCCGATCAACATTCCCGGCACCGGACTATCCGGAGATAACCCAATTGCTTTCAGTGCATCCGCATCGACTTCGATCGTCACACCGATCCAGTTCTTCAGCATCGTCGCCATTTTGGCAAACGTGAACTTCTTCGGGTTGAAGTCCCAGTAGACGTTTTTGTAAATGTCGCGGTTACGTGCCCACATTTTGGACGCGGGTAATTTTGGTAGCTTCGCTTCCAAATCGGACGGCTGCGCTTCGCCAACCAACTTGCCTTCGGGGTCGATCAACAACCCGGTCGGGTGGGCGCTGATCTTCAACATCGCTTCAGTCTTGCCTTCCGTATCGAGCAAAATCGGGAACGGCAGATCCTGGTCTTGCCAAAACTTCTTCTTGAGCGGGAGCAGTTTCGGGTCAAGTTCTTGGAACGACTTCACGCTGTTGTCGTGGATGGTCAGGATCTGGAATTTGTCGTGGTGGTCTTTGTAGTCGTTGTGAATGGCGATGAGTGCTGGCAAACTGCCAGCGTAGCACGGTCCTCACCAGAAGCCCCAGAACTCAAGGTAAACCCACTTCCCTTTGTAGTCCGTAAGTTTGATGTCCGGTTTCACGCCACGTGCGTCCGTGATCTGCAAATCGGGCAGGCTTTTGCCTTTCAACTTGGCGATCGGTGTTGCTCCCATGTTGATGACGCCAAGCTCCAGGACCGAGCGATCCGCTTCGAGGTTGACGGTTTTCTTAAAGTCGGTCACGTCTTCACCGTAGACGTTGAGTTTGTACTTCCCGACCGGGAGCAGGAATTCAAACTTCGCGTCCATCGTGGTGTGTTGTGTGAAGTACGCGCGGTATCCGTCCCGTGTCACAGTCACGTTCGCCCACTTCGGGGCGTAACCTAATTCTTTGCTATCCATCTTCCCGTTCATTCGCATCACGGCGCCGAGTGTGACCACGACTTCCTTGCCCGCGTCGGCTTTGCTGACACCGACGATCCCGCCCTGTGTGCGGTCGGCGGAGAGTACCATCACGGGTCGCTTTTCGTTCCAGTTGTCGATGACGACGACTGCTTTTCCCTCGGCGTTGGTTTTCACGTCTTTAGGGTTCGATGGCGTCATCACGCCGTCTTTCGCTTCCCAAAACAGCGACACATCGACACCCTGCTCCGGCTTCATCTGGGCATCGACAACTTTGATCGTCACCGTGAACGTCTCGGCGTGAACCGATTGCCCCGCGATTGCGAACACGATTAACACAAACAGCAACCGGACCGATAGGACGTTACTCAAATTCATGTGTCCATCCGGGGTTGGCGTACTTGGTCGTCACGAGTTGCTCCGCAGCGTGGTACTCGGCATCCGTCACAGCGTCGATTGTGCCACCGAACTGGGTTTGAAACCAGTGAAAAAGATGATCGACGATGGCCGTCCGGGACAACCCGGTTTGTCGGACCAGGGGGCTGACCCGTTTTGATGCGCTTGCGGTGCCCTTGTCTTTCAACTTTTCGCGGCCAATGCGTAGCACTTTTACCATCTCGCCGGGGTCCATGTCGTAGGCAATCGTCGTGTGATGCAACACCACGCCGGAGCGTCGAGCTTGGGCGGCGCCGCCGATTTTGCCTTCGGAACACGCAATATCATTGATCGGCACATGGTGGGCATCAACGCCGATCGCACGCAGTCCGCTGATGACCCACGATTCGCAGACTTCATAACTTTGGCGAATGCTCAAACCCTGCACCGCCGACTCGGGGAGATAAAGTGAATAGGTGATGGCGCCATGCGGTTGCAGGAACATCGCCCCGCCGCCCGTCATGCGTCGAACGATTTGCACGCCCATTTCCGCCGCCGCAACTTGGTCCACTTCGTTGACCACGGACTGGGTTCGACCAATAATGATCGCGGGTTCCGACCACCGCCAAAACCGCAACATCGGGGCACGGTGCCCTTTGCTGACACGCTCCGTCAGAACTTCATCGAGTGCCACGTTCATCGTCGGGCTGAGTGGTTTTTCCGGAATCAACCGCCACGGCAACACCTTCCAACCCGCAGTGAACTCATCAATTTGGGCAGCCGTGAACGTGCCAATGCGGTCTTGGTGCGGCGGTGTTTCCGCATCGCCGTCACCACTGATGGCACGCCGAGTGGCAACCGCAATGGCATCCGGTGACGTACCCAGAAGCTCCACGCCGAACGGAATCGCGGCACGGATTCGTGCGCCAAACGCGAGCAAATCAAGGTCCGCAGGCGCCCCGTTCAGCGTTGCCGCAATCGCGTCAAGCGTGCTTCTCGAAGCGAGTTCCGGGTGAATGAAAAAGTCACCGCGAACGAGAACGTCCGTAAGCTTCCCCACGCTAATTCGCAAATCGACCGCAACGAGCTTCCCACCCGAAGTCTTACATTCGCCGTGACGCAACATGTCCACGTGCCATCCGAAAGTTGGAGCGATGTAACATGGGAATGTCTTATCACCGCGCGACGGGATGGACAAAAAAGAACGGCTATCCAAGGTGCGTGATGGCGCGGGCATTACCCTTTGCTTCTCGGTCAGGTTGCGACACTGCGTAAGAACAGTTCTTCCAGACTTTCATCGTCACGCACCAAGGAACGGATGACGACATCGTTCGCTTCGGCGAGTTTGAAGAACATCCAGTTGGACCACTTTGATGGCACCGTCACCCGCAGTTCGCCTTGGCTGCTTTCGGCAAGCACTTGCACGCCACCGCTAGTGAGGTCGTCGCGGAATCGGGTCGTGTCGCCTTGAATGCGAATCTTGAAGCGGTCGTTGCGGCGCGCACAAAGTTCTTCCACGGTGCCTTGACCACGCACTAATCCCCCGGCCATGATGACGACCCGTTCGCACACCGATTGCACATCCGCGAGCAGGTGCGTGGAAAGGATGATCGACTTTTTGTGATCGACGGCCAACTCGCGGACTAGATTCAACATCGCATCGCGTCCGGCTGGGTCGAGCCCACTGGTCGGTTCATCCAATAGCAACACAGGCGGATCGTGAATGAGGGCCTGCGCTAGTTTGACCCGTTGCTTCATTCCGGCGGAGTATTCTTCCACCTTGCGATAGCGTGCTTCTTCCAACCCGAGATACGACAACACTTCATGGGCACGCCGTTGCGCCTGTTGGCGTGGCATCCCGTAAAGTTCACCGGCCAAGCCGACGTACTCAATGCCCGTCAACCCCGGCACTAGCGCATCCGCTTCGGGCATGAAACCGATGAGTCGGCGTAGTTGCCAATTCGATTGCCCATCCCGGTCCCCACCCAAGGGTTGATCCAACACGCGACCCGTGCCCGATGACGGCGGGATTAAGCCCATCAGGATTTTCAACAGCGTCGATTTCCCGGCCCCGTTCGGCCCGAGCAACCCGATGCGACCGGGCGGCAATTCCAGGCTCACGCCGTGCAAGGCGGTGAACGCCCCGAAAGTGCGGGTGATGTCCGTGAGTGAAAGCAGGAGATTCATCGGGCTACCTAAACCGTCTCACGCAGAGACGCAGAGTCGCAGAGAAAATCAAAAAGTTAAATTCTTTCTCTGTGGCTCTCCGTGCCCTCTGTGGTGAATTGTTTTGCGTTCACGTGGTGTAGTCGGCGTTCAGCTTGATGTATTCATAGGTCAAAT
>JAYVXO010000171.1:0-14186 GCA_043785105.1 Fimbriiglobus sp. | reverse complement strand
CCCGCCCGACATGATTACGCTTTACGCCCAAGGCTATTCGGTCTGCCAGTACCTCATCGACCGCGACGGCAAGAAGAAGTTTCTGGAGTTCATTCGGGTCGGCATGAAAAGCGGCAATCGCAACTGGAACGAAGCGGTTCAACTGTACGGCTTCAACACCCCGGATGATTTGCAAGTGGAGTGGCTCGCCAAGCTCAAAGAAACCGTGCCGCAAAAGGGCACCACGATCGCCCGCAATCAACCGAAATCCACAAGTCAACCCGCCACTGCTCTCGTCAGCAACCGTGGCCCTGAGACCCGAACCTCGGCCGGTGCCCTTCCCCTACTCGAACCGCCGATCATGGCTCGCGCTGCGGCACCATCCGACCGCGAAGACCGCACCCGCGCCAAGCCCATCACCCCGCCGAGTGTTCTGCCCTCCCCTGCTCCGCTCAAGTTGGGCGCCCCCGAGCTACCGAATCGCCGTTGACAATGACGAAGATAATTTGCGCCGGCCCGACGTTGTCGCCGAACGCAATACCACGGCCCGGCACGTCAGCGTAGTCGGCCAGGCGGCGCAAGATGCGGACGGCGATGATGCCGGGTCGGTAGCCAGTGGGTATGATGGGGACCACCGTGCCCGCGACGAGTTCAGCCTTGCCGTCCACCCGCGCCAAGTCGGCGAGAGAGGCCCGGCGGGCAGCAATCGTGCGGCTCATACGGGGAACTCCAGGATAGGGGTGATGAAGGGATCGTAAGCAGGATCGCCACACTCAACAAAAACCAACATCAACCGACGGTTACTGTCTTGGCTCGATAATCAATGTGCAAATCGTGATTCAAAAGGAGGCCCACTCCGAGCAATGGATATTGTCCCTCACCCGGCTCCGATATGCAGCGCCACGGAATGCCCAACCCGCAAAACGCAGCATCGCCGATTCGGATGAGCGATGCTAGCTGCCGCAGACGCCTCGCTCAAGGTACGGCCCAGAAAGAAGTCGCCGGACTCTGGCTCAATGGCGACGAAGGAATTCAAATGCGTGCGCTCCAAATCCGTCCGCAATCGCTCTTGGTAGAATCGTTCAGTTCGTTTGTACAGGTCGGTGGCACCCATGATTGCAACTCCAGGACAAGGGTACTGAGAGTATCGTACCGCAGCCGGGGACCGACCACAACCACTTGCGAGCGCGTTGCCCTGTCGAACTATTGATTCCCTAACATTATGTTGTGATGCCGCAGTATGAATGAAAAAACCGGGCCGCTCGTCCCTGAGCGGCCCGGTCAGTTGGCCTGAAGTCATCCATTCCAATCAGGCCCCACGGTGCCCGACCGATTCCCCGCGCACGGTTCTTGCGGGCAGTGAAGGGAAGCGACTCGCTTCACGACCACACACAAGAACAAACGCATCCCTGCGTTAACCGGAACATCCCTGTTCACGGTCTGCGGTACAACGGTCGGTCGGGGTCGTGGTACACGGACGACGTTTCGTTACTGGAGCTCCGCTCCGAGAAACGTGTCGTGGACGCAGAGATTTTGCCACCTGGCAAAACCGTGATTTCGAGACAGTGTGAAAAATCAACAAGTCGTTCAGTCAGTCATCCGTTCGGGGTGACCACTTGACCAAGAGTGATGAGTGCGGTCAAGGGAGTCCATTGCGAGTTTGTGAACGGTGCTGGTCTGGCTCATCCGAACGGCCCTTGTGAGGAAAGGTTCGAGTCCTGAGGAGTAAGTTACTGCGTCTGCGGAAGATGTCAACTGAGATTGACTGGCAACCCGTTGTCACCGGCATAATCCCTAAAACACCATCATTTACCGCACTTTTTGCAAAGATCCCAATACACAGCAGGTGCCGTCAAGTGAAATCTTTCGTCGTGGACCGAACTTGTTTGGACGTATGAAGACGGCGCAAAGGCTTGCAACACGGACAGGTTACGGGATATGGTCCGACGGGATTTGTTCCGTCGCAAGAAAAAGAAAAAAAAACGCCTCCACGTGTGCCGTGTGAACTACTTTCGGGAACCCGCTTGTTGAGATGGAGACCTCGGATCGGCCTTTTGGATCCCACTACAATCACGCCTTGCGACGTGGATGGGCTTGCAAGCCACCGATCGATTTTAATTTGGTCCCCATAGCAGGTGATTGTAGGTCCGCCAAAAGAGGACAGTTCAATCACGAACACTGCAGAGGTACTAGAATCCTAGCGCGTTTTAAGTGTCCAGGCAAGCCTTTGTGGAGCGTGGAGCGTGGAGCGTGGAGCGTGTGAGGGGTCGGAAATGCACAAGAGCCACACGCATCATGATGCGTGGGCTTTCATGTCCACCCCCAAACACACTCTCACACTCTCTACTCTCACACTCTCTACTCTCACACTCACTACTCTCACACTCACTTCCCCACAACGGTTTTTACCGTATCCAGGATCGTTTTGATTTCGCCATCCGAAGGCGGACCAGCCGGGAAGTTCCAGCGTTTGATAACCTTCATGCGGTTGTAAAGCACTACGACGGTTTCGTCGGCTTCGCCGATGCCCCATTCGGTCGTGGACTGCGAGACCCGTGCGGCGAGGCCAAACGGGATCCGTGGGGTGGCGAGTTGCTTGCCGAGGGCTTCGACTTCCGCCGCACGTTCCTCACGCACGAAACCACCCGTCGCGTTGCGGAGATCGTCGAGCGGGTACTCTTTTTCCAGAGTCAAGAAGATGACGAATACCGAGAAACTGCTGCTGCGAAGGTCTTTCACGACGGGATCGAGTTGCTTGGCCAGCTTCGCCGCCGCACTGGCTTCTTCGGGCTTGGCATGGGTGAAAATCGCCAGGACGGGGTTGAGGGCTTGCTCACAGACGAAGCAGTGCATTTTGTGGGTGCGGTCGCGCGGGTCGCGGTCTTCGGCCCGCTTCACCGGAGCCATTTTCGGCGGGAACCGATCGTCCACGACCACGTAACTCCGGAAACTGCTCGGCACACTATCGTTCGCCGACTTCGGTTTTTCATCCTGGGTAGGTACCCCACCCAACATGACTAAACTCAAAGCAGCAACCAAACAAAAAGCCCCAGCATGTCGCATGGGTGACTCCGGGTAGCAAGGCGAACCAATTTGGGGATGATGGGCACAACGCCCGCGTAGTGATTAAACTGACGTGTCAACCCGCTGCCGTCAACCCGCCAGTGAGCAAATCCGCAAAACCCATGCCCAGTGTTGGCAATTCAACCCGACCAGTAGAGCGATCAGATACTGTAGGGCAATGCCTCAGCCATCCCGTGTTTCATTCAGATGGCGTAGGCAGTTGCGCGGTTACGCCCCTTGCTGTGTGCTAGTCACGATTGCAGCCTCGAAACTGCGGCGGTACTGCCACGCTGCTTCTTGAAGTTCATCGTCTGTGGCATCCCACAACCCTCGACCGTGGAGGTCAGCGCACAGTTCCCCGAGTGCGGCCATGATTTGGCCGACCCGCATCTCTGGCACGACCTCGGACAACAATTCAAGGGCCGCAAACAACTCGGCTCGTCTATTGCTCTCGTTCATGTTCGGTCCTTCACAAATGGAGAATTGGCCCGGCTTCGCCGATACCGACCGATTACGATGATGGGGACTGTCAGATCGGGTGCCAGCTTCGCAATCCGAGTCGCTCGGGTAACACCATCAATGATTTCCAACACGCCGTCTGGATCTTCATACACGAAGATCGGCAGCATCCCGTCCCTAGACGACCCGTACTGCCGAATCTGCTGATGCAGCTTCCACGGGTCGGCACCGCTTGTTCGACTCGGTGGAAGTCGTAGTTCTCTCGGATCGACCTCCCGAATCGTCTGGCTCATTCAACTAGAGTACATCGGTCTGCCACAAGCCACAACATAGTGTGCTGTTTGAACCGTACCGAACCGATAAAACCTCTTGCCCCTGTCCGACGCCATCGCTTTTAGGTTCAATACTAGCCTCTTGTATTCTCCGAGGCGGTTGCCCATGCGTGTCCTGTTGACGGCGGATCAGATTCGCACCCGCGTGGAAGAGATCGCGGCGGAGATTCGTCGGAACTATTCCGGGCAGCCGTTTACCGTCGTCGGCATCTTGACCGGCAGCCTCGTGTTCCTGGCGGACTTGATCCGGCAGATCGGGTTGCCGCTGCAAATTGGCCTGATTCAAGCGTCCAGCTATCGCGGCACCGATACCAGTCCGGGCGAACTCATCGTGCAGGATAGTCTGCTACCGGACGTACACGGGCGGCACTTGTTGGTGCTGGACGACATCCTGGACACCGGGCAAACCATCACCCGACTGGTGAAACACCTCGAAGCGAAGGGCGCGGCGACGGTTCGGACCTGTGTGCTGCTGCGCAAGATTGGTCGGCAAAAGGTGGCGTTTGAACCGGACTACACCGGGTTTAGCATTCCGGATGCGTTCGTGATCGGGTACGGCCTGGACTTCAACGACGACTACCGCCACCTGCCGTTTATCGGGGTGCTACCCACAGCCGACGACGGGGAACACTAAATCGGGTTCTACACGACCGGGTCTTCCAGGCCGTGGCCGACGAGTTCGATGAAGACGTCTTCGAGGGTGGGTTCCACTTTCTTCAGCGTTAAAATCTTGCCGCCACGGGTGACGATGGATTGCACCACCTGCCCGATGGCGGTCTCGTCGCTGAGCGCGACTTTCAATTCGATCGTGGTGGGCGTCTCGGTTTTGGTCGCTTGGTGGACGCCGGGGATGCCGTGCAATTCCGACAAGTTGTCTTGCCCCGGTGCGAGGCTCAGTTCAAAGATCGGGTACTTTTGGACCTGTCGCTTGAGGTTCGCGGGCGTGTCGCAGGCCAGCACTTTGCCTTTGTCGATGATCGCCAAGCGGTCGCACAACTCGTCCGCCTCGGCCATGTAGTGCGTGGTGAGCAGCATGGTGCGATCTTGCTTTTCCTTCATCCACTTCTTGATGAACACCCGAATGGCTCGCGCGGCTGTTACATCCAAACCAAGTGTCGGTTCGTCCAAAAACAGGATCTTCGGATCGGTCAGGAAGCCGCGACAAAAGTTCATCTTCTGGCGTTGGCCCGTGGAAAGGTGGCTCACGCGGCTGTTGCCCTTGTCCGTCAACGCCACGACATCCAACATCATCTCGGTGCGTTCTTTAATGTCCTCGTTCGGCACGCCGTAGATGCGGCTGAACAACCAGAGGTTCTCGCGGACGGTCAAGATGCCGTACCCCGACGACTCCCCGCCCGACACCATGTTAATGAGCGGTCGCACGGAATAGGGGTCGGTGATGACATCGTGGCCATCGACCCAGGCTTTGCCGCTGGTCGGCGCCAGGAGCGTCGTCAAGATTTTGATGAGCGTGGTTTTGCCCGCCCCGTTCGGCCCGAGTAATCCAAAGAGTTCACCGGGGCGAACGTCCAAAGTCACCCCCGCCAGCGCCGTAAACTCTGCCGAGCCGTCCGTCGGCTTCGGCTTGCGGAACCACCCCTTACGCGGCTTACGGTAAGTGCGGGTCAGGTTCTCGGTGCGAATCGCGTGTTGTTCCATTGTGTCGGTATTTTAGACAGGGGTGACGGCCCGCGCGGAGATTCTTTGAAATACTCCGAGCGCAAAGCCCACGGTTCATGAACCGCGGGCTTTGCGCGACCTGCCAACTCACGGGCCAGAACCAATCCGAAAAACCTGATTGCTGGAAAATTCGGTCCCCAGGGTGGGGTGGGAGGCGTTTCTTCCAACAAAGCGGTCATGCGGTCCCGGCCTCACTCACATCTCGCGCTTGCCATCCAACTTGAAATCCCGTGCGGCATCTGACACAACTAGAGTATTCGTCTTCGTTCATTCCTCCCGAGGTGTTTATGGCGACTTTGACTTCATCACAAGTGTCGGCGGTTCCGAATGAGTTGGGGCGGTTTGGGCCGTATGGCGGGCGGTTCGTGCCGGAAACGTTGATGTTTGCGCTCGATCAACTGGCCACGGCGTATCAGGAAGCGAGGCAGGACCGGGCGTTCATGGCGGAGTTTCACACGATCCTGAACGAGTACGTGGGGCGTCCGTCACGGCTCTATTTTGCGGAGCGATTGACGAAGGAAGCAGGCGGGGCGCGGATTTATTTGAAGCGGGAAGACCTCAACCACACCGGCGCCCACAAGATCAACAATGCCATCGGGCAGGCACTACTGACGAAACGGATGGGCAAGAAACGGGTGATTGCGGAGACGGGGGCGGGGCAACACGGCGTGGCTTCGGCCACGGCATCGGCGCTCCTCGGGTTGAGTTGCAAGGTTTACATGGGTGTCGAAGACGTTCGGCGGCAAGAGTTGAACGTCTTCCGAATGAAGGCGATGGGAACGGAAGTTTATGGAGTCACGTCCGGCAGCAAGACGTTGAAGGATGCCACGAACGAAGCGATGCGCGAGTGGATGAGCACGGTCGAACACACGCACTACATCATCGGCAGCGTCGTGGGGCCGCACCCGTTCCCGATGATGACCCGCGACTTTCAAAGCGTGATCGGCGTCGAAACGCGGCAGCAATCCCTGGAACAAATCGGCTGCCTGCCAGATGTCGTAGTGGCGTGCGTCGGCGGCGGGTCGAACGCGGCGGGGATGTTTTACCCGTTCGTCGATGATGAAACCGTGGAACTCGTCGGCGTGGAAGCGGGGGGGCACGGCCTGACACCGGGGCAACACGCCGCCACGCTCACCTATGGATCGCCGGGCGTGCTGCATGGCAGTTACAGTTACGTGCTACAAGACGACGACGGGCAAACTGCGAACGTCCACAGCGTGAGTGCGGGCCTCGATTACCCTGGTGTCGGCCCGGAGCATAGCTACTGGAAGGACGCGGGCCGCGTCCGCTACTGCAACGTCAGCGATGACGAAGCGCTGGAAGCGTTCCACCTCTGCGGTCGGCTCGAAGGGATTTTACCAGCACTCGAAACCGCACACGCCGTTGTCGAAACGATGCGCATCGCCGCGAAACGCGACAAGGACGACATCGTCGTGCTGTGCTTCAGCGGTCGTGGCGATAAAGATTGCGCCGAAGTCGCCCGCGTGATGGCCACAAAGCACAGGTGAAAGAATTTTCACTAGGTAGGCGAAGAACATCAGGGAAAATGCCGATAATGTTGATGTCTTGGTTCAGGCGAACCGGCGACGTAAGTCGCCGGGTGGCTGCCTCAATCGGGTGCTAGGTTCTTACCCGGCGACTTACGTCGCCGGTTCGCCTGGAATTCCAGAGGCCCTCACATCATGCGTATACTTGGCCTCGATCCGGGTTTGCAAACGACCGGCTACGGTGTTCTCGAAGTCACGGAGTCCGGGCCACGGGTCATTGAGGCCGGGGTGATTCGTTCGGCGGAAGGCCGGGACACTGCGGACATGGCTCCACGATTGAAGGTGCTTTACGATGGGCTTGTTGAAGTGTTGGAGCAGTGCGAACCGGGGGTCATGGTTGTGGAACAGTTGTACTCTCACTACGACCACCCCCGCACCGCGATCCTGATGGCCCATGCCCGCGGTTGCTACTTTCTGGCCGGTGCGCAACGGGGTATTGAAGTGTTGAGTTACCCTTCAACTAGCGTCAAAAAAACCATCACCGGCCACGGTCGGGCGAGCAAAGAGCAAATGCAAAACGCGATCATGCGCGAACTGGGTTTGAAGGTCATGCCCGAACCGCACGACGTGTCGGATGCACTGGCCATCGCCCTTTGCCACTATTACAAATCCGCAACGAGCCTCACGACCGGGTCGCGGAGCGTGACCTTCACTAGCGTGAACAAAGCGATGCTGCTCGGCGACGAGGCGGAATCATGATTACCAAAATGACCGGCACCCTAACGGGTGTTTTCGACGACGAAGCGAGGCTAGAGATCGGTGCCTTCGAGTATCAGATTCTGGTGCCCGAAGCGGTGCGGCGACAGTTGCAGTTACGGGCCGGTGCGGAGGTGACATTTCACATCAGCGAGTACCTCGAAGGCAATCAGTCCTCCAGTCGGTTCATCCCCCGGAAGATCGGGTTCTTGTACGAGTCCGAGTTGGAGTTTTTTGATCTGTTTTGCACCGTCGAAAAGATCGGCGTGAAGAAAGCGTTGAAGGCCATGTGTCGCCCGGTCAAGGAAATCGCCGACGCCATTAGTCGCCAAGATGTGAAATGGCTGACGACGCTTCCCGGCATCGGCGCGGCCACCGCCGAGCAAATCGTCACGACGTTGAAACGCAAGATCACCAAGTTCACTGTGGACACCACAAGCCAACCCGAAGAAGCCCCGACTGACGATGCGACCGAACCCAACAAACCGCGCCGAAAAGTCAAAGGCGAGCGACCTGAGAACAGTGCTGTCGTTGCAACTGGCAAGCTGATCGAAGAGGTCTACCAAGCGCTGATGAGCCTCGGGATGAACCCCCTCGAAGCTCGCGCGAAACTCGATTCGTTACTGACTGCGGGCAAACCGTTCGCCAACCTACAAGACGCGCTGACCATCATCTTCAGCAAGGGATAACACGGAATCATGGCGCGGGAAAAAATCATCTCGGAAGCTCCGACCGAAGACGACCGCAAGCGCGATGCGGCGTTGCGGCCCAAGTTGTTGCGCGAAGTGATTGGCCAGAAGAAAGTGTCGGAGCGGTTGCAGATTGCCGTGGACGCTTCCAAGAAGTTGAAGGAACCACTCGGGCACATTCTCTTCGACGGACCACCCGGACTGGGGAAGACGACGTTCGCCACGGTGCTACCCAACGAACTGGGCGTTAGCATTCAAATGACCTCCGGGCCGGCACTCTCCAAGCCGGCAGACTTGCTGCCGTTTTTGACGAACCTGGAAGAAGGCAGCATCCTGTTCATCGACGAAATTCACCGAATGCCACGGATCGTCGAAGAGTTCATTTACCCCGCGATGGAAGACTTCCGCATCGACATCGTTCTTGGGGATGGTGTGAACGCCCGCACCATCAGCATGAACTTGAAACGCTTCACACTGATCGGCGCGACCACGCGGGGTGGGATGCTGTCCGGACCGATGCGCGATCGCTTCAAGATGCGCGAGCATCTGGATTATTACACAACCGAAGAACTCGCCACGATCGTGCGCATCAACGCGAAAAAGTTGAACACATTCATCGACGAGGCCGCGTGCCACGAGATTGCCCGCCGCAGTCGCGGGACGCCACGGGTCGCCAACTCCCGCTTGCACTGGACACGCATGTACGCCGCCGCCCGCACCGATGGCAACATCACGGAGACGGTGGCGCACACGGCGCTCGACATCGCCGAAGTCGATGCGGAAGGTCTCGACAAAAACGACCGCCGTTACCTGGAAGTGATGCTGGAGGTGTTCAGCGGTGGCCCGACGGGTGTCGAAGCAATGGCCGCAACCATGAACATCGCCGTCGATACGCTCACCGACGAAATCGAACCCTATTTGCTCCGCGAACAGTTCCTCATCCGCACCCCACGTGGCCGGGTGGCGACGGTCAAAGCGTTTCAACTCCTGGGCAAAATTCCGCCCAAGCCCAAGCCTGATGAAAAATCTCTCCCGACTTTGTTCGAATAACCCCTCGCGTGCATATGGTAATTTTGAAGTGCTGGGTAAGTCTGAACTCCTTGATTCGAGGGACACATGCGAACTTTGGTTTTAACAGCAGTTGCGATTTTGACGGCAACAACAAGCACACGGGCCGCAGATGAGCCAAAAGCGATCGTGGAAAAAGCGATCAAAGCCCACGGCGGCGCGGACAAGTTAAACAAGCTTCTCGGCTACAAAGCCACGATTAAGGGCACCGTTGACGCGATGGGCAACGCCGCGGAAATGAACGTCAAGTTGGTGGGACAGCATCCGGACATGGCAAAGGTCGAGGGGACCATTTCGCTTGGCGGGCAAGACATTAAGCTGTTGCAGATTGTCAACGGTAAGAAATACAACATCACCATTAACGGAATGAAAATTGACCTCCCCGAAGACGCGAAGGATGACGTTCAGTTTGCCGTGTACACCGCCGGTTTCATGCAAATCACGCCACTGTTGAAGCCGGAGTTCACCCTCACTGCCGCCCCGGATGCGGACGTGGACGGGAAACCCGCTAGTGGCGTGGTGGTGAGCCGCAAAGACACCCGTGATTTGACAATATACTTCGACAAGAAAACCGGGTTAATGGTCCGCATGGCTTACAAAGCCAAAACCGACAAGGGCGAAGTCAACCGTGAAGAAACGTTTTCAAATTACCAAGACGTGAAGGGCCTCCAGACCGCGCACCATTCGCTGCGGAAGGACGACGGGAAAACCACCCAAGACCTCACCATTTCCGATTACGAAGTGTTGGAAAAAGTTGATGCCGCTGAGTTCAAAATCACCGACGATTGAACACTGTGATACGGATTTTCTCTGAGCGGGGGACGTGAGTCCTCCGAGTGGACACAACCTCGGAGGACTCACGTCCCCCGCTCAGAGAAGACATTTCTTCACCGAACGCCTAAATCAACTCTCTCGATTTGTAACCGGGTTAGTGGTTCATCATGCGTTACCGTCCGTCGTTTGAAGCGTTCGCGGAATTGGCTCGTGCGCACAACGTGGTGCCCGTGTACCGGCAGTTGGTAGCGGACGACCTCACCCCGGTTTCGGCGTATGGGAAAATCCGCGATGGTAGCGGGGCGTTCCTGTTTGAAAGCGTCGTCGGCACGGAGCGGGTCGGGCGGTACAGCTTTCTCGGTGCGGCACCGTTTCAGTGGTTTGAAGCGTATGGCAATCGGGTGCGAACCAAAACTGGCACCGGCGACTGGGCCGAATCGACGCACGCTGATCCACTGAAATACTTTGAAGACCAAATCGCCGCCTACAGCGCCCCACACATCCCTGGCTTGCCACGATTCTGTGGCGGCGCCGTTGGCTATGCGGGCTATGACACCATTCGCTACATCGAGAATTTACCCAACGCGCCAACCGATGACCGCCAACTTCCCGACCTGAGCTTCGCGTTTTACGACCGCATGGTCATCTTCGACCACATCTTCAAAACCGTGTTTGTTGTAGTTCAATCGAGAGTGGAGAGGGTGGAGAGTGGAGCGTGGAGCGTGGAGAGTGGAGAGTGGAAGAAACTCTACGAACAGACTTGTAGCAAAGTCGATGAACTCGTGGCGCAATTGGCGAAGCCAACGTCTCAACTCCCACCCGTGGACATCGACCCAACTTCTACACTCCACACTCCACTTTCCACTCTCCACTCTCCACGTTACGCAAGTAACTTCACGCCGGACGGCTACAAGGACGCGGTGCGGAAGGCGAAGGAGTACATCCACGCCGGGGATGCGTTTCAGATCGTTCTTAGCCAGCGGTTTCGCACGGCGACGACGGCGAAGCCGTTTGATGTTTACCGGGCATTGCGGGTGATTAACCCGAGTCCGTTCATGTTCTTTTTGGAGAGCGGCCCGGTCACGCTTATTGGGGCTTCGCCGGAAATCATGTGCCGCGTGGAGAACCGCGAAATGGTCGTGCGGCCGCTCGCCGGAACCCGGCGGCGCGGGGCGAACCACGACGAAGACCGGCAGCTTGCGGAAGAACTGTTGAACGACCCGAAGGAGCGCGCCGAACACATCATGCTCGTGGACTTGGCCCGCAACGACGTGGGCCGGGTGTGCGAACTCGGCAGCGTCCGCATCACCGATTTGCTAACGGTCGAGCGTTACAGCCACGTCATGCACCTTTCCAGCACCGTGGTCGGCACGTTGGCCGCAGGCAAAACGCCGTTCGACGCCATGCGGTCCGCACTGCCGGCGGGGACGCTGAGCGGGGCGCCGAAGGTGCGGGCAATGGAGATCATCGACGAACTCGAACCGCACCGGCGTGGGCCGTATGGCGGCGCCGTCGGGTACGTCGATTTCAGCGGCAACACGGATACGTGCATCGCGCTGCGGACGATAGTTCTGCGTGGTAACATTGCGGACGTGCAGGCGGGCGCCGGGTTGGTCGCGGATAGCGATCCGGAAGCGGAATATCAGGAAACCGTTAACAAAGCGATGAGCTTGATGCGGGCGATCGAAGTGGCCGAAACGCAACTGAGTTGAATGAAATCTTTTCACCACAGAGGGCACAGAGAGCCACAGAGCAAATCCAAATCAGTGTTCGATTTCTCTGTGGCTCTCTGTGCCCTCTGTGGTGAACAGTCTTTGCTCCGCTACCAGGAGTTGAAAGGGTTGACCATGAAGACTGTTGCCATTGTTGCGTTGTTGTGCCTGTTCGCAGTGGGGTGTGTTCGCGCGGTTCCCGTGCCGCCAGCAGCCAAGGCAACCGCCAGCACCGCCCCGGAAGTCGCACCCGCGCCGCGTGAAGCGGTCACGACCCCGGAGACTGAGTTCAGTCGCATCGGCAAAGACTCGGAGCCGTTGCCACCCGCACCGAAGGCCGACCCGAGCCACACCCACAAACCGCTCAACCCCGAGGGCACGCTGCTACTCGAAGTGAAGCCGGACCCGACCGACCCGAAGAAAACCAAACCCGTCCGGGTGCTGGTACAGACTGAAGTGTGCCTTCGACAGGGCATTCTGGAAGTGTTCGTTTGCCGCACGAACACCAAGGAACACGAAGCGATTTTACGCACCGCGATTGACGCCCGCTTCTTGCACAGCGCCCTGATCGCCGCCGGTGCTACGCCCGGTTCGCCGGTGCAGTTCATCAACCCGACGACGGACGTGGAAGAGTACAAGCCCGCCACCGGCACCAAGATCGCCGTCAGCGTTCACTACCGCCGCGCCGGGCAACTCCACACCCACGCCGCCCAAGAGTGGATCCGGGACATGAACACCAAGAAGCCGATGGCCCACGATTGGGTCTTTGCCGGCAGCCGGTTCGTCAAAGACCCCGAGAACCCCGACCGCCCCGCCTACTACACCGCCAACAACGGCGAAGTGATCGCCATCTCCAACTTCGTCGATTCGATGCTCGACCTCCCCGTCCCCGTCAGCCGCGAAAACGCCGACCTCAACTACGAAGTCGTCACCACCAAAGTCCCACCCCTCCTGTCCAAAGTCTGGCTCGTGATGGAGCCGATGGGGGAGAAGAAGTGAGCGGGTTAATCCGGCAACGTGGCGACTTCGCCACCGGCACGGGTGGCAAGGGCCGGCATGATCGCATCGGCTTGGTAGGTGAGGAACCGCACCGACCCGTCGGCGAAGGCAAAATTCGCCCCGCCAGAATGCGGCGACCAAAAATGGAACGGGGCGCAACGGTCGGCAAACCCGGCCGCCGGGCCGTACTTCATAGTCGGCACGCCACACGGCGGCAGTGTCACGGGCGTCGGGTCCAGCTCAGCAACGCCCATCAAGAATTCAAATGTCCCGTCCACGTTCAGGCCGTAGCCGGCATACCACCAGCCGAGGTTGAACCCCCGGTCCGGCGGCCGCTCGCCGAACGACAGGGTATTCGACGTGCCATCGGTGATGTCGGCGATGGCAATCGTCGAGTCGTTGAAGTAGAGACCATCAGACTTCGTCATGCGGGTACCGGCTACGGCAAGGTAGCTTGTGTGCGCAGCCTTGTAGCCATACAGGTCTGCCGTGTTCGGCCCCGGCAACCGACCATCGGTCGGACAAATGAATGCCTTGACGGGAATGACGAAGCCCGTGTGTGGCGGGTTCTGTGTCATGTCTATCGTTGCTGCGAACGCGGGGCCGACAGTCCGGTAGAGTGACTCCTGATCGAGGTAAGGTAAGAGTTGTGTTGGCCACCCGGACCCGGTCCATTCGCCCGGCTTCGGCATAGCCCGCAACGGCACCCGGCCAGTGGGAAAGCGTTGCCGGGCATCGTGGTGAAGTTGGGCGGCCAGGGCGATCTGTCGAATCCGGTTCTGGCAGTCTGCTTTTCCGGCTGATGCACGGACTTTCTGGACAGCGACAAGCAATAGTCCGACGAGAATGGCGATAATTGCCATCACAACGAGAAGTTCAAGCAGCGTGAACCCGGTGCGGCGCGTCAAGCGACCCTCGCTTTCCGCCGCCCTCGCCACCAGGTGACGAGCAAGAGCAGTCCGATACCGACTCCCGCCACGATTAAGCTGATCGACGTGCGGGAAATGCCTTTGGGCCGCTCCTCGGTATCAGGTAGCCCGAACTGCTCCAACCGGAACATCTCGGGTGGGTGTGTTTCTGTTTTATAAATTGTTAGGAGTTACGCAGTCGCGGCATTTTGAAGGCGGTATCGCGGAGTCGTTCGGTACGCGCGGACGGCATCCTGGACGATCTGCCACTTCGCGGTCA
>JAYVXO010000170.1:0-4586 GCA_043785105.1 Fimbriiglobus sp. | reverse complement strand
GGTAAAAGAAGAACCGTCGATCCCGCCGGCGGCGCCGGCGGCGGGCGTGATCCGGGATGTGATGAAGCGGTCGATGCGGTCACGTCCCGAGGCCCATTTCCCGCATCCCGTCGCAACCAATCCCCCAACCAATGCCCCAAAACCTCCACCAGTCCCCCCATCCAACGCCGGACCGCAATCAGTGTGCCGAACAGTATTGGAGGGGCTAGGGGGTGGGGTTGCGACTCCAACCCCAGACAAATTAGCTGCACCCTTCCAGACAGGGTAGGCGGCACATTTGTTGGTGGAAGTTTGTCGATTGATCTTCGTTTTCTACCCCAACGGGGTTGTTCCACGACGGGTTGTTCCGGATTCAATTGCCTACACAAGTGATTGATCTTCGTTTTCTACCCCAACGGGGTTGTTCCCTTAGCCCTATCTATTACCAACATCTCCACAACTTGTTGCCAGTAAACATGTTACGGCGTCAGGCTTCGAGGGCGTTTCCGACACTGGCAATTCAAAAGATCCTTGAGTTTCAAGGGTTTCTTGAACGGGTTCGGCGGGGTCTCCGAGATGTTCGTAATAGACTCGTGGTTCTGGTCGCCGAGTGCCAACTCACCCGCCGTCGCCGTCACCCCGGCACCAACCAAACACGACAAAAACAAGCAAAAACCCCTTAAGTTGATGCGTATGGGGGTCGCAGACGCGACCCCCATATATTGGGTTCCCTCCCAGATCTACGCATCCTGAAGGGATGCCAGCGATTAGCCTAGGGTTGAGCGTAGCGACACCCAGGTTGCCGCCGCACCGTACCAAAAAACCGCAACCCCCAACTTCCGATTCGCCTACAATCACCCCAGCATTTGGCGCACGATGTCGTCGGGGGCGGGTTCGTAGCTGTGGGGTTCCATGACGGACGACGCGCGGCCTTGGCTCAGGCTGCGGACGCGGTCGGCGTAGTCGAAGAGTTTGGCGAGCGGCACTTTGGCGTCCACTTCGGTCATCGCGCCGGGGAGCGAATCGGTGTGGGAGATTTCGCCGCCTCGTGCGGACAGGTCGCCGATGATGTTGCCGAGGAAATCGTCCGGCGTCGTGACGCGGAGCTTCATGATCGGTTCGAGCAGCACGACGTTGTCCTTCATGGCGTCGCGGTAGGCTTCGACGGCGGCGCGGACGAAGGCGTCTTCGGTGGACTTTTCCGGGTCGAACCCGGCGGACATGATCTTGGCCTGCACGTTCATCATCGGGAAGCCGAACTCGCCGGTTTGCAAGGCGTCCTTCAACCCCGTCTCGGCGGCGTAACTGAACAGGGCGGGCAGCGTGTCCGATGACAGGAAGTTACTCACCGTCACCGGGGTCAGGCTCTTCATGTTGGTGAACTCGACCTTCAGCCGGGCGTACACTTCACGCTGGCCGATGTTCTTCACCTCGACCGTGACCGTCTTGGGGCTACGCATCGTTTCACGGTAACTGACGCGCGGCTTGCCGACCCGCACCTTCAACCGGAAATCCCGTTCGAGGCGGTGCTTTTTCACTTCGAGGTGCAGCGTGCCCATGCCGCTCATCAGCATCTGCCCGGTGTCCTTGTCGGACTTCACCTTGTACGTCGGGTCTTCGAGTTGCAGCATCGCCAAGGCGTTGGCGAGCTTGTCCTTGTCCGCGCCGCTGTCGGGTTCGATCGACTGACTGACGACCGCTTCGGCGAAGCTGATGGTTTCGAGCAGGATGGGGTGGGCGGTGTCGCACAGCGTGTCGCCGGTCACCGAATCCTTCAACCCGATGACTGCGACGATGTCCCCCGCCGGGGCGGAATCGACTTCTTCCAGCCCCCGGTTCGGGTCGGCGTGGATGTGGTACAGCTTCGAGACGTTCTCTTTCACATCCTTGCCGGGGTTGAAAGCGCGAGCGTTCGGCTTCAACACGCCGCTATAAACCCGGATGAAAAACCGATGCCCGTTCGGGTGCCACGCGGCTTTGAACACGAGACCGCTGAACGGCTCCTTGTCGTCCGGCTTGCGGCTTTCTTCCTTCTTCGATTTCGGGTTCACGCCACGGACCGCCGGGCGATCGAGAGGCGACGGCAGGTAGTACGTCACCGCGTCCAGCAGCGGTTGAATGCCGATGTGTTCGCGGCCACTGCCACACAGCACCGGGTAAATGATCGACTTCAGCGTTTGCTCGCGGATGAGTTGCCGGACCTTGGCCACGTCGGGATCATGGCCTTCGAGAACCGCCGAAGTGATGAGGTCTTTGTCGTCGTGGTGCGTGAGAACATCGAACAGTTGTTCGCGGTATTTCTGTGCAACGTCCAGGTTCTCTTCGGGGATGGCATCGACGCGGACCGTCTTGCCGTTGTCGCCGGCGTCGAAGAAGAGGGCCTTCATCTCGATCAAATCAATCACACCGCGAAACGGCGCCGGACTGTCTTTCGGCGACCCGCTGCCGATCGGAATCATAATCGGGATCGGGCGGCCTTGCGAGGCGTAGTCGGGCGTCAAGCGGTTGTGAATCGTGACCAGGGTTTGCGCGAAGTTCGCGCCGACCACGTCCATCTTGTTCACGAACACCATTCGCGGCACGCCGTACTTGTTGGCCTGTCGCCACACCGTTTCGGACTGCGCTTCGACGCCCTTTTGCCCGTCGAACACGACGATCGCGCCGTCCAGCACTCGCAAGCTGCGCTCGACCTCGGCGGTGAAATCGACGTGACCGGGCGTGTCGATCAGGTTCACCGTGTAGCCACGCCATTCAAACGGGATGCACGCGGAGTAGATCGTGATGCCGCGCTGTTGCTCTTCGGGGTCGTAGTCGGTCTCGGTCGTGCCCTCATCGACGCCGCCGAGTTTGTGCTTGGCACCGGCGTAGTACAGCAAATGCTCCGAGGTCGTCGTCTTCCCCGCATCAATGTGCGCGATGACGCCGAGGTTACGAACCAGCGTAATGTCGAAGCCGGAAGACTTAGCCATACTTCACCAAAAAGAATTTAACCACGGAAGGCACGGAATGAACGGAAAAAGAATCGAATCAACTTTGTGCCGATGACAACATCTGCCTAACTGAACAGATCTGATCTGAAGTTACCTTCATTGTATTTTTCCGTAACTTCCGTGCTTTCCGTGGTGAAATTTCTGCTCGTTGCTTCGTTCTATGATACCGGAAATGCCGAGTGGCCAGGGATCGGGTACCGCACGGTACGCAACCACTGGCCACTGTCTGTTGTTCGCCGATTATCACCACGCGAAGTGGCTGAACGCCTTGTTGGCTTCGGCCATCTTGATCGTTTGTTCGCGCTTGGACATCGCTTCGCCTTCGCGGCGGTAGGCGGCCATCAGTTCGTCCGACAGGATCAGGTACATTTGCCGGCCCGTCTTGGAGCGGATCGCGGCGATCAACCAGCGGATCGACAGCGATTGCTGGCGTTGCGGGCGGACCTGCATCGGCACCTGATAGTTGGCTCCACCGACGCGGCGGGAGCGGACTTCCAGGGACGGCTTGACGTTCTCGATCGCTTGCTTAAAGACTTCGATCGGCTCAATGTCCGGCATCCGTTTTTTGATCTGGTCGAGCGCGTCGTAGAACACCCGAGTGGCGACCGACTTTTTGCCGTCGAGCATCAGGCAGTTAATGAACTTGCTTGCGAGAAGCGAGTTGTAACGCACGTCTGGGACGAGCGTGTCTTGGCTGGCGGTCCGTTTTTTAGTGCCCATCGATCAATTCCGAGTTTCGTTGTGTGGTTTGAGTTTACTCACACAGCCGTTGACACGCAACGACTGGTGTTGTCTGAAGTTTGGTGGGACAAGCCTTGTGGCTGTCCCGGTTTCACGGTGGATGACAGAAATGCCTGTCCCATTAAATCCAAACCGAGGCAGGACTCACCGACTACTTGCCTTCCTTCTTCGACCCGTACTTCGACCGAGCCTGTTTACGGTCGCTCACGCCTTGGCAGTCGAGCACACCGCGAACGATGTGGTAGCGAACGCCGGGCAAGTCGCGGACCTTACCGCCGCGAACCAGCACGATCGAGTGCTCTTGCAGGTTGTGGCCTTCGCCACCGATGTACGCGGTCACTTCGATGCCGCTAGACAATCGAACCCGAGCGACTTTTCGCAGCGCGGAGTTCGGCTTCTTCGGGGTCATCGTCTTCACGACAGTACACACGCCGCGCTTTTGCGGGCAACCTTGCATCGCCGGGTGTTTCGGCTTCGACTTTTGCGGAATCCGCGGGGTCTTCACAAGCTGGTTAATCGTCGGCATTCGTCGCCTCTGGATCAATCGGCGCGGGACCAACCCCGACAACCGCTACACTAGACAGCCAAAACACACCGTTGTCTCAAACAGACGTGATACGGTTTATCCCAAAGGGAAAGCCTATTCAAGCAAAAACCCCACCGAACTTCTAGGGGGCTTTGAAAAAAAACTCCAGAAGGGCCGATGGGGTGACTTGATGCGGGTCGAATAACTGCAGCGATATACTGGGAAAAACTAGCTTTGTTTTTAATCGAGTGGCTAGGCCGTGTTGATTGAAGGCGGGTCAACGACGGCGGCCTGAAAATCTCATTTGAGCCAGATCATTGTTGCGGCTAGCAAGACCATCCCCAGAAAGT
>JAYVXO010000169.1:0-4588 GCA_043785105.1 Fimbriiglobus sp. | reverse complement strand
CAAGCGCGGAGACTTTGGGCTGGCTCATGCCCGCGACTATAGCCACCCTGCGGGACTTCGAGAACCCGACTCACAACACCACTGCGTAACTCCTAATTTGTAATGCTGGCGACGGGGTTGAGTTTCGGCCGGCCGTCAACTCCTGTCCAGGCGATCGAAGAGGCGACCGAAGTGCTGGACGAGTTGGAGAAAATCCCGCTCAAGGGCATTCCGCCGAAGCTGATGGACGACGCCAAGGCAGTGATTATCATTCCGCGCACGATTAAAGCGGGCTTCATTATTGGTGGCCGTGCGGGGCATGGGTTGGTGGTAATGAAAACCGACCGGGGAGAATGGAGCGACCCGACGTTTGTCAAACTCGGCGGCGCGAGTATCGGCTTCCAGGCGGGCGTTCAATCGACCGATGTGTTGCTCGTGTTCAAGAAAAAAGAGACGCTTGAAAGGCTGCTATTGGGCAAAGGGAAGCTCACATTGGGCGCGGATGCGGCAGTCGCCGCCGGCCCGGTTGGCCGCCAGGCGGCCATCGCAACCGATGGCAAACTGGAAGCGGAGATATTCTCCTACTCGCGCAGCCGTGGCCTCTTCGCGGGCGTGTCACTCGACGGCGCCGTGCTGTTGCTTGACAAAGAGAATGGCGAAATCTTCAAAGCCGACTTCCGCCCCGAAACCGCCCTCGCCCTCGCAAAATTGAAAGCCAAGCTCAGCGAGATCGCCAAAGAACCACCGACCGTGTTGATTCCCGCAAAGCCGTAACCACGATGTGGGCTGATTTGAGGCAAACATCGACGGAAATCGTTGAAATTCGACTTGTTGGCTCGTGCAAAGTGAATCAAGAAATGCCCTGCTCACTCCCACGAAACCACCGGGTCGGGATTGTGGGGGTTGGGTGGAGTTTGTATATTTTCACTCTTTCAGGGTTGTTCGGCATGCGGTTCCATTTGGTGGATCGGATTGATGCGCACGAGCCGGGGAAGTTTTTGCGCGGGTGCAAGTTCCTGGCGTTGGGCGAGGAGTACCTTGCGGACCACTTTCCGCGGTTTCCGGTCATGCCGGGGGTGCTGATGCTGCAAGCGCTTAGCGAAGCGGCGGCGTGGCTTTGGCGCGCAAGTTCGGGGTACCAACACAGTGTGATCGTGTTGCGGGAAGTGAAGAACGTGAAGTACGGCTCGTTCATGCTGCCCGGACGGCGGATGGACATTGCGGTCGATTGGTATAAGCAGGACGGCGATTTTGTAACCTTCCGTGGAAAAGGTGCCGATGATGCGGGGCAACAAACCGTCTCGGCGCAGTTTGTGTTGCACGGCTACAACCTCAGTGACCGTGGCCCGGCGGGTGTGAACGCGGACGAACAGATCCGCACGCACTTGAAAGCTCGCTGGGCACTGTTGACAGGCGAATTACGAACTTAGTTAGCCACTGAAGAAGAATCTCACGCAGAGCCGCAAAGACGCAGAGAAAAGAAAATAACTGTTTTGGATTTCTCCGCGTCTTTGCGGCTCTGCGTGAGAATTGGTTTGAAAACGAGGAAACTCTTCACCTTTACTGAAACGGCATCATGTTCAGCAATCAAGTGGCGATCGTGACGGGTGGTAGTCGGGGGATTGGCAAGGCCATCGTCTTGGCACTCGCCAAACAAGGGGCGAAGGTTGCCTTTGTTTACCGGGGCAATCTTGCTGCGGCGACCGAACTCGAAGCCGAAGTGGCCAAGCTCGGTGGCACCGCGAAAGCGTGGCAAGGGGATGTTGCCGATCCGGCGACGGCGGGGCAGGTTGTTGCGGGTGTGCTGGCAGATTGGGGCCGCGTCGATATTCTGGTTAATAACGCCGGTGTGATTCGGGACGGCTTGTTCGTCCGCATGGACCCGCAGGCGTGGAAAGAAGTGCTCTCGACGAACCTCGACGGCACCTTCTACTTCTGCAAAGCGGTCGCGGAACTGATGGTGTTCAAGCAACGCTCCGGGCGGATTGTGAACATCTCCAGCGTCGCCGGGACGCACGTGAACGCGGGGCAGGCGAACTACTCCGCGAGTAAGGGTGCGGTGAATTCGCTGACGAAAGTCCTGGCGATCGAGATGGGCAAACGCGGCATCACGGTGAACGCCGTGGCGCCGGGGTTCATCGAGACGGACATGAGCGAAGCGGTGCGGAATAAGGCCGGCGACATGATCAAAAAGGCGGTTCCCCTGAACCGTCTGGGCCAACCCGATGACATTGCGAACGTCGTGCTGTTTCTGTGCAGCCCGGCGGCTTCATACATTACTGGTCAGGTGATTACAGTTGACGGAGGCTTGAGCCTCGGAGCGGCGATCGGCTAACGCCGAGGGCCGTTCTCTCGATCATTTATCTTGTTGATGATTCCATGTCGAAGGCGACGCTGGGTGCGGAGGTAGCCCCACAATGACAAACGACGAAATCTTCAAAACAGTCCGGACTTTGCTCGTGGATGCGCTCAGCGTTGACGACGACGAGATCAACCCGCAAGCCCGATTGCAAGCCGATCTCGGTGCCGAATCCATCGACATGCTCGACATCGTGTTCCGGCTGGAACGCGAGTTCAAGCTCGGCAAAATTGACCGCAACGAACTCTTCCCGGAGTCGATCTTCCAAGGCGATCCGCAGTTCGTCCAGGACGGTGTGGTCACCCCCAACGGCCTCGAAGAACTCCGCACCAAGCTCCCCTACGCCGAAGCCAGCGGCATGGCCAAGTTCGCCGCCGACCCCCAACTCGAAAAGATCGGCGACCTGTTCACCGTTGACCTCATCGTCCGGTTCGTGGCAAGCAAGCTGGCGGTGTGAGTCTGGAGGATGACATGATTTATAAGATTGCCCTTCACCGGACCGATGAGGGGATCAGCGTTTCCGTGCCGGCGCTGCCCGGTTGCTGGTCGGAGGGTGACACGGAAGAAGAAGCACTGGCCAACATCCAAGATGCGATTCGGGAGTACTTGGCCGCACTCGAAGCTTGATCGGTCAGTTTGTGTAGGTCGTGGTCGAGGCTTAGCGAGGCCCGATATTCGACTACGAACCGACTGGGATCAGCTATTCTTATTGTGGCAATCGCGTGTCGGGCCTCGTCGCCAAGCCTCCTCGACCACGACCTACAACACCTTATCAGCGGATTTTGTATGGGCGGCCTAAGTTCAGTCGTTCCCCCGAGGTGTGAATGCGTTGGATTTGGATTGATCGATTTGTGGCGTTTGAGTCGGGGAAGACTGCGACGGCTGTGAAGAACCTCAGCTTCGCGGAGGACCACTTTGCGGACCACTACCCCGGCTTCCCGGTCATGCCGGCGCCGTTGATTCTGGAAGGGCTGGCCCAAACCGGGGGAATCCTCGTCGGCGAAGCGAAGCAGTTTCAAGAGAAGGTTGTTCTGGCCAAGATCCCGTTCGCCAAGTTTTACCGGGACGCGATGCCGGGCGAAATGTTGACGTACACCACCGACATTGTGGACATGCGGGCCGAAGGGGCGGTCGTGAAGGGCCGCGTGATGTGTGGGGAAGCACTCATCGCAGAAGCGGAGATTTTCTTCGCGCACCTCGACCAAAACCGCAGTCGGCAAGTGTTCGGCGACGACAATTTCGTCTTCAGTGGCGAACTTTCCTACCTGCTCGGCCAAGCCAAACTCGCTGCCGCAACCACCACGCCCCAACTGCCTGCTGCCACGAATTGATAACGAAGCGACACACCAACGGTTGCGGACCCCCTATGGGGTCCGTATCTGTTGATAGGGTAGGTTATTCTCGGCTGTCACTGGCGAACACGAAACGGCTATACCGCTCACGGGTCGAATTGAGTTCCGGCCACGACGAGCCGTGGGGTTTATCCCCACGGGTTGCGCACCCCGTGGGGGTAAACCCCACGGCTCGTCGGAACTCAGGTTGAACCGCTCGCGGTATAGAACTGGAAATTTATGTTAGATCGGGTCCATGATGTCTGATATGTCCCACTCATCCCGTAGGGCGGTTTTCACGGGTCTCGGCGTACTCTCACCGATCGGGTGCGACCCGGATACGTTTTGGCAAGCGTTGGTCGCGGGTACGTCCGGGGTGCGGCGCATTCAAGCGTTCGACCCGTCCGCGTTGCCTTGTCATCTCGGTGGAGAGGTGCCGGATTACGATGCCAAGAAATACATCCCTGCCACCAACCGGGAAGTGCGCAAAACCCTCAACAAGATGGCCCGCACCGTACAAATGGGGTTCACCACGGCGGTGAAAGCCTGGGAAGATGCGCAAGGGCCGCAAAAGGGGCAGATTGACCCGTACCGCTTCGGTGTGGAATACGGCTGCGTGATGGTGGCAACGGAACTGGAAGACCTCGTCGGGGGCGGGCAAGTCAGCCGGTCGGACAAGCCGGGCGTTGTGAACCTGGACGCCTGGGGCCGGGACGGGTTGCGGAAAGTTCCCCCGCAATGGATGTTGAAGTACCTGCCGAACATGTCCGCCTGTCACGCTTCAATTTATGTGGACGCTCAAGGGCCGAACAACACGATTACCGCAGGCGATGTCGCCGGATTGCTGGCACTTGGCGAAGCGTACCGGATCATCGCCCGCAACCTCGCCGATGCGTTCCTGGTCGGGGGCTGTGATTCC
>JAYVXO010000168.1:0-4592 GCA_043785105.1 Fimbriiglobus sp. | reverse complement strand
CGAGAAATTGCTGCACTGGACCCGCGCTCACTGGGCCATCGAAAACCGCTTGCACCACACCCGCGACGTGACCTTCGGGGAAGATCGCTGCCGCGTCCATCGTGGCCACGCCCCCCGTGTTCTCGCCTCGTTCCGCAACGTAGCCCTCCACCTCCTCCACAACACGCACTACAAAAACCTTCCCGCCGCCACCGAAGCCATCACTCATAACCCACAACTCGCACTCCAACTGCTCCGGTCAGAAAAAACGATCTCTGAGTAGCCCTGGTGGGCCTAGCCTTTGCGTTATCCGCTCCTTGGCTCCTCTACTGGTGTATTCGGCCCATCGGCACATCAATCAGCGCACCCGTACTACGTGACATTGGGGTTGTCGAGTTAGGGGAGTCTGAAACCGGTCAAGTTGCAACCGGCGAATTGACAATTGTGAACGACGGTAACGCAGACTTATTGATCGATGGCGTCCGAGCATCGTGTTCTTGCACTGGACTCGAAACCCGCAATCGGGACGGTTCGTTCACACAACTCAGTTCGCTGACTGTACCAGTTAAGGGACAAGTGCCGGTTGTCGTCCGCTTGGCCGTCAACGGGTCAGTTGGCGGGCAGGGCAACAGCCGAATCTACTTTTCTACCAACGACCCGATGAAACCTGAGGTCGAAGTACAGATCCAATTGACCCGAATTACCCACGGTGCACGGGCGACGCCGGAGGTGATTGCAATCGGTACCATGCCGGTTGGCAAAAGTGCTAGTTATTCGGTTGAAATCATTGACCGTTCACCAACCCCTCGCGCGGTGCAGCGAGTTGCGGTCACAAATCCGGCCCTCGTTTCCGCTACCCTGTTACAGGTTCCCGACCACGAGGCACCCGTCACCGGCGGGAGGATCGTCGCGCGCTTACAAGTCCAAGTGGACGCCAAGACTGTATCGCAAGTTGATGAGCGGGTTGACGTGTGGCTCACGTCCGAGAAGCCCATGAGTCCCGTCTCCATCCGGGTCATCGGGCGGATTGCGGCGACAGCGGAACTATCGCCCGCGACACTGGTTTTCCCGATTAACACAGACAGCGGGCCGTTGTACCGTGCGTCGGTCTTGTGTCGAACACACGGGTCTCCCGCTCAACTTCGGTTGGTGGATTGTCCGTCGAACATAACCGTTTCACTACCCACAACTCCGTCGCAAGGTGCGCCTCAAATAGTCACAATTGAACAGAAAGCAACAAACGGGGAATCATCCCGGAATACCGTGACTATTGGCGTGACGGTCAATGGCGTCGAGACGATTCACCCGATTTCGATTATTTCCCAGCCGTGAGGTCCGTATGAAACGAAAAGGATTTTCGTTAATCGAATTGCTGACGGTCATCGGCGTCCTGTCAGTACTGATCGGACTAACCCTTTCGGCAGTGCAGAGCGCAAGAGATGCGGCGGCTCGGGCGGCGTGCCAAGACAGGTTACGGCAAATCGGCATCGCGCTCCACAACTACCACTCGGCCCACAACAAGTTCCCAGCCAACGGCGGTTACGTGCCCTCGTCCGTTCGCACGTCAACACCCGACATCGTGTTGTCCTGGATGGCAACCCTGTTGCCTGAAATCGGACACGGTGATTTGTATACACGGGCCGCAAACGCCTGCCGGATCGAACCGCGTGCTTTCATGAACCCTCCGCACGAAGGGATCGCTGTACCGATAGTGGCTTACACCTGCCCCACGGATGGTCGCCTAAAACAAGCACTAGTCACTCCCAAGGGGCGTACACTGGCGTTTTCGTCTTACATCGGTGTCGCCGGATCGAGCTTAGGGTCGGTCATGGTCCAAAACCCCGACGGGTCGATGCGGGCCGCTCCTGGGGTTTTTGACCTTGAGCGATCTGCGAGCATCGCCGAAGTGACGGACGGCACTTCTAACACGCTTATGGTCGCCGAACGTCCCCCACCGGCGTCACTCCAAGCCGGGGAGTGGTATCAAAACGGCTGGATTCTAGAGAAGTTTGGCGGACCGTCCGGCTCGATGTATTTTGGTGCTACGCGGATTGTCGCCCAAGATCCCTGCGGCACAGCACGGTACGGTCCTGGTAAACTCGACAACCCGTGTGACCGCTACCACTTCTGGAGTTTGCACCGGGGCGGGGCGAACTTCGCTCTAGCGGACGGGTCGGTTCGGTTCCTAACGTACTCCGCCGATTCGATTATGCCCGCCCTTGCTACTCGGGCGGGTGGGGAAGTCGTCGAGGTTCCTTGAAGTTGCTTGTCAGGTCAGCATTTCATTCGCAACCCGTGCTGTTGCAGGGGGATTTCGCTATATCTAATCAAATCGGTACTCGAACTGAACTTCCTCATAAGCTGCGAAGAATATGGCCCTCAACCCCTACGATAATTGTCCGTGCGGCAGCGGTAAGAAGCTCAAATGGTGCTGCGCGCCGTACTTTGAACGCATTCAAAAAGCCTTTGAACTCCAGCAACAGGGACAACACGAAACCGCGATCCGCACGATGGAAGCGCTGGCCAGCGAGTTCCCGGATAAGCCACAGATTCTCGGGTTCTACGCTAACTTGCTTTTCGGCGAAGAAAAGATCGAGAAGGCTGAAGAAATTTTGGCCAGGGCCTTCACACTCGACCCCAATTTCCCGATGGGCCACCTGTTGCGTGGTATTTTGCGGCAACAAGAAGGGGAACTGATCGGCGCACTCATGCTGTTCCGCAAAGCCGCCGACGCCTACCCGCCGGATGCCCACGAGCAACTATCGCAAGTCTATGAGTTAATCGCCCGCAACGAAGTCACCCTGAACCGCCCGGTTGCGTCCCGCGCGGCAATGGAACGCGCCGTCCAGTTCAACCCGGCCGACGCCGAAATGCGGGAGCAATACGAGAGTATTTTCGGCGACGGATCGCGGTTACCCAACGCGGCCCGCAAGGCGTACAGTTTCCGCAAAACCGTGAAACCGCCTGCCGCCGAAGCTGCCACCGGAAAGTATTCGGACGCCAAACGGGCCTACGAGCAAATCACGCAGCAAGTCCCCGAAGACCCGGCGGGGTGGTTTAACCTCGGGCTGGTGCGGGCGTGGCTCGGTGAACAACCGGCGGCCGTCGAAGCGCTGAATAAGTCGATCGAACTCGAATGGGATGACGCCAAGGTCGAAGAGGCCGCGGCACTTGTGGAAGTGTTGCGGTGTGGCCAAGGAATGGACGCCGAATCGGACTACCTCGAACACCGCGTTTTCATGCAGGTCCGCGACCCCGAAACGGTGTTTCAACTCCTGCAAGTGATGTCCCAAGAACGGAAGATTCTCGCCCCGCAAATGGACCCGAACGGCCAATACTTCAGTTGCTTCGTGGTCGAGGAATTGCCGAACTTGCTCGACACGGGCACCACGATGGCCAGGGTCATGGCGAACATGACAATCGCCGGCGGCATGATGCGGCTCTGGCACACGAATCAAGAGGCGGTGAGAAGTGTTGCGGCAACGATCCGCGACCGGGTGAACCTTGCCGTGGGTGAACCGATTGAGGCCATCGGGCCGTCGCAGTTCGGCGATTTGACTCAGGAAGCCATCGCCTTGCCGGTTCGGACCGCCGACGTCAGGGCGGCTGAAGCCAAAATCCGGGACCGTGTGACGAAGTTCTTTGAAGAAGTCTGGATTCATCGTCCGCTCAAAGCACTCGGCGGCGCGGCACCGTTGGACGCCGGCGGCAGTCCGTTGCTCCGCAAGAGGTTGCTGGGGATTGTTCGCTTTTGGCAAGACTGTGTCGAAGGATCGTTGCCACAAAAACAAGTCAACGGTCAGGTTCAGCCGATCGAAGTTTACGACTTCAACCGACTCCGTCACAAACTAGGCGCCGAACTTCAAACTCCGGGGGAAGCACCGAAAATCACGGTCCGGGAAGAGCCGAAGAAAGACTTCACGGCCATGAGTGCCGCCGACCTCGCGGGGCTATCCGTCGAGACTCTCACAAGCCTGGAAATGGAAGATGCGATCCGGGCGGCACTGAAACTGGACGCCAAAGAACTCGCCGTGAAGTTCGCCAAAGCCGGTGCGGCCAAGCCACCCGACGCCACCCGCCCCGACCGCTACCCGTTCTTCGCCTGCATCATTGCCGGAGCCATTGCCGAGAGCGATTTGGCAACCGCGTTGAAGTACGCTACCGAAGGCGCGACCTACGATGCGGCCCACAATCACGGCAAGCGCGCTAACGAATACGCCATCCGCAGCGGTCAACTTCAAGCCCGCAGTGGCCACCCGGACGCCGCCGAGAAATCGTTCGACGAGCTAATCGCCCGACACCCCGACGAACCGAAGTTTTACATCACGGCCACCGAATCCATGTTGAGTGCCAAGCAAGGTTCGCGGGCACTGAAGTTCGCCGAACTCGGCTTGGCGAAAGCCAAATCACTCGGCAACCGCGACCTCGAAGGGGCCTGTCACGAGCTAGCCGACGCGGCCCGAAGGCAGATGAAGTAGCTGGTTTCGACATCAGGTTTCAACCCACGGCCCACGTGCTGATCGGGATCAACTGGCACAGATATACCGCGAGCGGTTCAAACTGAATCCCGACGTGCCGTGGGGTTGACCCCCACGGGTTACGCAACCCGTGGG
>JAYVXO010000167.1:0-14317 GCA_043785105.1 Fimbriiglobus sp. | reverse complement strand
CCGTAAGAATTGATTTTGGATTTCCTCTGTGGCTCTCCGTGCCCTCTGTGGTAAATATTCTGTCTCACGATCCCTTCATCCGCTCCAGGACGTTTGCGGTGATTCGTTGGACCCGTTCGTCGGGGCCTTTGGGTTCGGTGTAGACTTTGGGGCGGACGTAGCCGGGTGGGGTGCTCAGGCCGTCGGCCCACCAGCAGGTGGCGGCGTTGAAGACGATGTTGCCCTTCGGGCCGGGGTAGACCGTGGCGGTGTAGTGGCCGTCGTTCGGCTTGCCGGGTGCGGATTGCGTTGGCCCACCAGCGACGACTTCGAGGCCGGGGATCGGGGCCGGGTCGCCGTGGTACTCCCAGCCGATCATGCCGGGGATGCGGTCGCCTTTTTTCATCCCAGTGCCTTTGTAAATCCAGTGGTCCGGCAGCAGGCAAACCCAGTCCGCGCCACCCGTAACGGGGCCGGTGCTATGGGCGCCGATCAATTCGTTGGCGTAGGGCCGTTCGTGTTTCAGCGTTTTCATGGATTGAAATTCACGGGTACCGCTCGGTGGGCCGTACACGCCGACTCGTTCAAAGTGCGTCAAGGTTTCGTCAAAGACGATCCGGCCACAGACGGCGTTGCCCGAAAAGAAGCCGAGTGACACCCCGCTGTCACGCGCCGCCGTCACGTTCTTGAACATCTCGATGGTCCAGTATTCATCATGCCCAACACTGAGGAACCCTTTGGCCCGCAGTAACCCCTTCGGGTTTAGGTGCGTGTCGCGGTTGCCGATGTACGTGATGTCGAAACCCTTCGATTCCAGCCAATAGGCGAACGGAAATTCCCACAGGAAGAACTCCCCGGACCCGGTGCTAAGCGGTGCGTCCATAATCTGGCAATACTTGCCGTAAGGTCGCCGCACGCCCACATGAATACCACCGCCCCAGTACCACTGCTCCTTGCCGTCGTCGTACAGCGAAAACTGACTCGGCCAACGGTTGTACGCTTGCCACGTGTTGTCCGAACATTGAAAGAGGTAGTCGGCTTTGCGGTCGTCATGAACGACGAAGATAACGTAACTCTGCGACCCATCGCCTTCCGCCGTTAACTTGCCGACGTACACGCCGCTGAGCCAATCCTTCGGGATCACAATCGACGCACACGCTTCCCATGTGCATTCGCGTTTGCGCTTCGGGCCAATCGGTGGATCGGTTTGCACGCTGCCAGCAAAGGCGCCAAGCCGCTGCACCAACCGGCCACCCATGCCGCCGTAATAACCCAGGCGGTACAGGTCGATCGTGAACTTCGACGCCGGGTTGGTGTTCACATGAAACGTCAGCGTTTCGCCTGCCGCGATCGTGGAATGCGAGACGTACCCTTCGATGCCAATTGCCCGATACTTGGTCTTCGGGTCAATTGCGGTTTTCGAGAGCATCCAGTCCTTGGTGCCCGGCTTTTTGTTCTCCTCAAGGATCAAGTTCGACGGCTCGGCGGCCAGAACGCTCGACAACCCGAGACTCATCCCCGCCAGAGTGACGAGCGATTCGCGGCGGTTTGGGAACGGGTTCGGAAGCGTGGCCATGCTAAATACCTCGGATCGTGGTGGTACAATCGTGTCATATCTCGGCGTGTGTCGCCAGCGATTTTTGGTATTCCCCACGGATTACGAACCAAAGCCCAGGCACGATCTTGCCTGGGCTTTCGGGGGTCTCTCTCATCACAGCCGGGTGCTGTACTTCTTGGCGGACTTGCCGAAGACGGGTTTCTTGGCGGGCGGGGGTGGCTCGTCGGTGGGGACCATTTGGCCGTGCTCGGTCAGCACGGTGACGGGGCGGACTTCGCGCTTGCGGGCGGTGTAGGCTTCAAACCCTTCGATGCGGTCTTCGTCGATGAGGCGGTTAATCACCATCTCGATGTCGGTTAGATGGCCGCCTTGCTCTGGGGTCACGAACGCGATCGCCACGCCGTCGTTGCCGATCCGCCCGGTGCGGCCGATGCGGTGAACGTAGTTCTCGATGTCCATCGGCAGGTCGTAATTGATGACGTGGGAAATGCCGGTCACGTCGATGCCGCGACTGGCCACGTCGGTGGCGATCAGGGTGTGGACCTTGGCGGCCCGGAACCCGGCCATGATCTTCTCGCGTTGCGTTTGGGCCAAGTCGCCGTGAATGACCGCCACGCCGGGGATCGCCCGGTGCAATTTCTTGTACAGGTTGTCCGCCCACCGCTTGCGTTCCACAAAGATGAGGCACTGCCGCGGTTGCTCGCGTTCCAACACCTTCAGCAGCAGGTCGAACTTCTTGTCGTCGTCAACGGTGATGAACGTCTGGCGAATCTTCTCCACGGTCATCGTGCCGGGGGACATGCTGAGGTGTTCCGGATCGACCATGTAGCGGTTGACGAGCTTCTTGATGCTGTCCGGCACCGTCGCGGACATCAGCAGCGTTTGCCGCTGGGCGGGGCACCGCCGCAGGATGCGTTCGATGTCCGGGCGGAAGCCGATGTCGAGCATCCGGTCGGCTTCGTCCAGCACCACGTAGCGAACATCTTGCAGGCTCATCGACCCGCGGCGCAAGTGGTCGAGCATCCGGCCCGGCGTGCCGACCACGAGGTCGCAGCCCTTTTGCAGGGACGCCAGTTGCGTGCCCATCCGCGACCCGCCGTACACCGCCACGGTGCTGAACCGTTTGCTCGGGGCGAGCTTCACCGCTTCGGTGGCCACTTGCATCGCCAGTTCCCGCGTCGGCAACATGATGAGGCCGATCGGCCCTTTCAACTTATGCGGCCGCCAACGGTTCAAAAACGGGATGAGGAACGCCGCCGTCTTCCCGGTCCCGGTCTGGGCTTGGCCGATCACGTCCTTGCCCCGCATCGCCTTCGGGATGACCGCCGCTTGCACCGGCGTGGCAAACTTGTACCCGGCGAGATTGATCGCATCCATCAGTGGACGGATCAAATTCATCTCGGAGAACGCCGGGAGGGGGGCTTCGGGGTTGTCGGGTATCGACGAAGAAATGTCGGAGGCGGGCATGGCCTCTTCGCCACTCAATTCCGAACTCGAATCAGGGTTGACCGCAAACGCCATCGTGACCTTCGTGTGAAATGATCGGTGATCTTTGTGAACATCTTACAAAGCCGGGCAGTCGGGGGGAAGGGGGCAGCCGCTACGCCGTCCGAGAACACGGCGTCACATTCCGGATCGGATAGTTCCTCGGACATCAAGAATCATTTCGAGGCGCCAAGAATGTCTACGCGGGTCACTTCCGGAGCGGGGAGAAATTCGATGGCGCCGGTGGTCACGTCGTACATTGCGCCGACGACGGCGATTCGCCCCTCCCGGACCAGACCTTGGATTGTTTGACTCCGTTGGCGAAGCATTTCGACCGACCAGTACACGTTGCGACGGGCCACGGCGTTGATGAGTGAATCCTTCTCCGCAATTGGGAGTTGGTCAATACTTTGGGACTGAACAGGATCAATGGATTGCCGGATCTCGTCCACGATTGATTCGAGGTGTTGGCAACCCGTTGCCGTCGCCAGTTGTTCCGTGGAACCGATGAGGTTGACGGCCGCCGTCACCGCGCCGCATTGAGTGTGTCCCATCACCAGGATCAACTTGGCGCCCGCGACGGCACAGGCGTACTCCACACTTCCCAACACCTTGTCACCCGTCACGTTCCCGGCGATCCGGACGCTGAAGATGTCGCCGACGCCCATGTCGAAGATCAACTCGGACGGGGTGCGCGAGTCAATACAACTCACCACCACGGCCAGCGGGTGTTGACCGGCGGCCGTGGCACTGACTTGACGGGCGAGGTCGCGCGTCAGTCGCCGCCCTGTGCGGAACCGTTCGTGGCCGTCTTTCAAGATCTGGAGTGCCAGCTCCGGGGTTAGTGCGTCCTGAAGCTCGCGGGTGGAGTAGTCCACGTACTGAATTTGGTCCCCAAGCTCGTACTTGCTCCGGAACCCCAGCAAGCTCACCTCCACCCCGCGGGCCGGTCCTTCTTGTTCCTTAAAGTCGCGGATCAAGCCGAGGATGTCCGGGTCGATGTAATTGCTACTCCGCGCGTCGAGCAAAACGTGCCCCCCACGCGGCACCTCTTCGAGTGCCTTGCCTAACGCAGCCCGGTTCAGAAAGCTGACCTGGTTCGCTAGTTCGATGTGGACGACATCACCGCCCAGGTGTTTCTCCACGATGCGGCGGACGGGCCGGCGCGCGTTGCTCCACAAGATGAACCCGATACTCACCGCCAACCCGGTCAAAACGCCGACCAGCAAATCGGTGAACACGATGGCCACGACCGTCAGGGCGAACGGGACGAACTGGTATCGTCCCTCGTTCCACATCTGTTTGATGAGCGACGGCGTGACCAGTTTGAAGCCCGTGACAAGTAGAATTGCCGCCAAGCACGAAAGTGGGATCAGGTTCAACACCGTCGGTAGAAGCACCACGCTCACCAACAGCAAGACACCGTGGAAGACGGCCGACAGTTTCGTCCGTCCGCCCGCGTTGATGTTCACCGAACTCCGGACAATGACCGACGTGATTGGTATCCCACCGATCATCCCGGAAACGATGTTCCCGACACCTTGGGCGATCAACTCGCGGCTCGGCGGCGAGGTCCGTTGCTGCGGATCGAGTTTGTCAACGGCCTCCAGGTTGAGCAGCGTCTCCAGTGAGGCGACCGCCGCGATGGTTAGAGCGGCGGTGTAGATCGCGGGTTTCGTCCACTGCGTAAAGTCTGGCAATTTCAAGAACTCAACGAAACCCGTGAGACCAGCCCCGACCGGCACTTGAACGAGATGGCTCGTCTCGATCGCCCACGGCTCGCCTAAGAGACGGAACAACTGACTCAGCCCAATGCCCAGCAACACCACGACGAGCGGCGCTGGGATCGGCGAGTACTTCAACCACTTCCATTTGCCCCACACCACCAGCAACGCGATCGACAGCATGCCGATCGCCGCCGAACCGGGGTTGATGTCCTCGATCGTATGCAGCAATTCCGTGAAGGTGTTCTGGTGGTCCGATTGCTGGAACGCCATGTCTCCTTCCGGGTCCGGGTCGTGGCCGAAGACGTGCGGAATCTGCTTCAAGATTAAAATGATGCCGATCGCCGCTAGAAGACCCTTGATGACGCCAGAAGGGAAAAACGCGGCGATGAACCCGGCCCGCACAACCCCCAAGACGATCTGAATCATCCCAGCGAGGACGACCGCCAACAGGAACCCCTGGAAGCCGAGGTTTTCAATCTGCACGAGCACGACCGCCGTCAACCCAGCCGCCGGGCCGCTCACGCTACTGTGCGACCCGCTCAGCACGCCCACCACGATACCGCCGACAATCCCAGCGAGCACCCCCGAAAGCAACGGCGCCCCCGACGCTAACGCCACCCCCAGACACAACGGCAGTGCCACGAGGAACACGACCAAGCCCGCCGTGAGGTCACGGGACAGCGTCGGTGGTAACAGAGAGTTCGCAAGCTTCATGAGTGCCCATCCGTGCCGTGTAACCAATTCCTGCAAGCCGTGGGAATACTATCGAGTCGGCTCAAGGGTGTATTACGTTTTTCCCGCGAAAAGCTTTGTCCAGAATACGTCCGGCATTCTGGCAAGTTACTTGGGCAAGCCCAACCCCGGAAACTAGCTTGTTAGCCCGACGCGCCAGCGAGGGGTTCTGTCAGGACGGTCCGCCATGCCGAACAAAGTTGGTACGGCGGGGAGTTCACTTCGGCAGACCCCTCGCTGGCGCGTCGGGCTAACCTGGACGCAACACTGAAACTGAAAGTGCTCTAGTCCGGGTGTGATTCCACCTCATTCCCAATCCAGTCACATCTGCCCACTATCCTCCAATATCGTCACGCGGTCCTTGAGCTTTGCGATTTCATCGAGGGCTTCTTGCAATCTGGTTTCGAGTGAAGATTGGGAGGAAGTCGTGCGGGCGGGGGGATCGTCGTTGCCGGCGCCGGTGTGCTTGGTGCGCTCGCGGTCGAGTTCTTCGGGGGCGTGGAAGCCGTGCGTGACGATCGTGCCGCGACGGTCGGGCGGGGTGACGTAGACGACGAGGTTGCGGGCGGCGAGGGCTTTTAGCAGGGTACGAAGTTCGTCCAGGTCGGCGATTTCTTCCATGCGACTGGCGCGGCCGCGGAGGTCGCCTTCGGTTTGCGGGCCACGTAAGAGCAACTCCGCCAGGATGGCCATTTCAACCTTGGTGACCTTCCACAATTCGTAAAGCAGATGCCGCCAACGGTCCGCCCGGCTGCCGGTCATTTTGACGACGATGCCCTTCTTTTGCAGGCTGGCTAACGTCTCTTCGACATCGTCATCATCCAGATCATAGACTGGGTCGCGGTTCGACTTTTGATTGCACCCGGTGACGATCGAGTTCAACGTCATCGGGTACGCATCCGCCGACTTCGACGTTTTTTGCTTCTCGATTAACACCCCGAGAAGCCGACGTTCGTAGGGCGGGATCGGTTGCCAGGTGGGGGCATCTGGGGTGGGGTGATCGGACATCGTGTGGTTCCCTTGGGAATAGTCGCACCCGTCAATTTATGAACCCCCGAACTCGCGGGCATTGCAATAAGATTTTTCTCACGCAGAGACGCAGAGACGCAGAGAAAGCAGAAGATACGATTTCGGTTTTCTCTGCGTCTCTGCGTCTCTGCGTGAGAAAATGACTTTAATCGTCGGGAATCGCGGCCAGTAGCTCGGCGATACTGGGTCGATCGGTCGTGAGGCGACTTCGATAGGCGTAGACGATTTCCCCGCGTCGATTCAGCAGGAAATCCCCGCCGAGTTGCAACACGTCTTCGCCTTCATACGGTGTGCGGATTCGGGTGCCGAGGACGATTTGCTTGAGATAGGCCGCGATGACCAGCGGGTTGGCGAACGTCCACGGGTTGGCCCGCTCCAACCCGAACGCCCGGTAAACGGCCCGCTCCGGGTCGCCGACAACGGGGTACGACTTCGGGTAGTGTTTCAAAAACAGCGTCAGCATCGCGGGCTTCGCTTGACTAACCACCACCAGATTCGTGTTGCGTTCATTGAACTGGGACAGAAACGATTCCACCTCCCCGAGGTGGGCAACGCAAGCGACTCAGGCGAGATGACGCATAAAAACGATCAGCGTGTGATCGGTAATAAGCAGCGATGACAACGGGGTGACACTGCCATCGGCGTAGAAGAGGGGCAGTGCGAGGTCGGTCGGTTTCATGCGGCTTTCACCCGGTACAGGTCGAGCGCTGGTTTGCTCATGATGATCGCAAACACCTTGCGAATCTGCTCATGGCCATCGCGGATCAGGAAGTTGGAGTCGCGGTTCAACGTCTTGGTGCCGAGGATGAAATACCCCGGTTCGTTGGTGGCAATCTGGCCACCCGGTTCATCGACACGCAGTTCCGAACAGACCGTTAAATCCGCCCGGTAACCGACGGTCGCAATGACTCGTTCCACGTCCCAGGTCATCGGCTTGCCGGCCACCCGAGCGCTGACGCGGAAACCTTTGTCGGGTCCGTGCGACAGGACTTCGTCAATTTGCGTTTGGGCGTGGTATTCGAGGTTGCCGTCACAGCGGGCGGCGAGGTTGTTCGCTCTCACCGCTAGGCGGTCACGCTCCTTTAACGGGTCGATCGCAATCCGTGGCAACGGCGCACTCCGGGTGCCGTGCGTTAACCAGATGATCCAGGTCGATTGGTGTTCATCCGCCAGTGTGACGAGATCGCAAACCGTCGTGGCGGCGGAGTACCCGCCGCCAATCACGACGATACTTTTCCCCGCGTAGGCCGCCTTCTTGGCGTTCAACACGTCCTCCACCCAGTACGGCACGAGTTGCCGCGCGGCAATCTCGCCGACTGCCGGGATGCCACCGTCACCCGCCCAGTTGGGCCGCGATAGTGTGCCGGTGCAATCCAGAATCACGTCCGCCGTTTCAAACCGCTCAACGCCTTTCGCGTCCCGAACGAGCAGGCGAAACGGCGGCAACGGCTTACGCGAATCCGGCGTGTCGGTCTTGCGCCAACCGCTGCGGCCGATCGACATCACCCGGCTTTCCGTGCGAATGCAATCGCGCAACGCGGCTGATTGAACCAGTGGCAGCAGGTAAGCGTCACGGTATTCTCGCCCAGTCAACAACTCTGTGTCAGCGGGGAATTCACGGGTCGGCATTTCACGTAGCAGCAGTTGTTTACCGAGTGCGGAGATGTTCATCCCGAACGGGCTGAACATCTTCACGAACCCCCACCGCTCCACGTTTGTAGCTACTGCCCCTTGCTCATAAACCGCAACCGGCAACCCCACCGACTTCGCATAAACCGCCGCCTCCAACCCAACCGGCCCCGCACCCAAAACCGCAACACGAGGCAATGTGGACTTCATCATCACAGCCTCCGTTACGGGGTGGTGTCCATCAAACTCATCAGTTGTCTTAGCTGTTCTTGCCCTGAAAGGGCAAAGGGGTGTAGCCACGGGTGGAGCGCTTCGCGGAACCCGTGGAGAACAGCAAATATCGTCTCGCCCTGAAGGGGCGATGGAAGTTCCCCCACCCCTTCAGGGCGGATCGGTTAGGAAGTTCTCGTTCCACGGGTTCCGCGAAGCGCTCCATCCTGGCTACATTCCGTGACCCCTATCGGGGTCAAAAACCAGAGCCAAATGTCAAGAACATTCGTGTTGTAAGCCAGTGCATGTGCTATCTCGATTTATTCAAAGTCCATACGCATCGTTCAAATAGCACTGGCCTCGTCATCCGTTTCGTCTGGAAAAATACCCATGATCGCATCCAAGCGTTCGGCGTAAATAGCTTCCCGGCTGTCATCCAACACGAATCCTGGTGGGTAACGGTCAGCACGTTTCTCGGCATCGCTGATCATGGCGTCTCGAACGGCTCGCCACGCTTCCCCAGTGAGGGGTGGCGTTGGTTCCGGTGTTGGCCCGTTCGGGGCCATGAGCCGTTGCAACACGAACTGCTCGGCGGTCATGTTGTAGAGCGCCGCTTGAGCGACAAGGTAGGCGTAGCTTGTGTCGGGAATGGTCAGCGTTGCCATTGTGGTTCTCCAACTCGCAGTCACTTCAAAATACCCATCGACAGATTATCACTTACCCCTGCGCGGTGCCAACAACAGTCGAACCGGCCAATTGCTCGCCGACTTGGCGTAACCATGTGAAGGCGGGGAGGCCGTAGGGGCGGAATTTTTCGGGGCGTTCGGTGCCTTCTTCGATGTACATGGCCCGGTTCCGTCCTAATCGGCTGGCGACGGGGGAATCAATGAGGTGGCTGGAATCACTGGCGCTCATTTGGAACAACACGCGGAGTGCAAATTCGCGCAACCCCTGCCGGTCGATGGCGCGTTGGAGGTTTGTGAGGGTATCGCACCACGCCAGGACGTGAATGCCCAGGGGCGGGCCTTCGCGGATGAGCGTGGCGAACTGTTCACCGGGCGGTGCTTGGCGTTCGCCCTTCTTACCGAAGCCGTATTCTTCCTCCGGCTTCCGCAATTCCCGCAATCGGTGCAACCCCTGCACGAAGAGAAATTGCGGGCTGCGTTCGGCTTCACCTTTTTGTCGGCGGTCGAGTTCCAGAGCCAATTCGTTGATCGCGTTCGGTAGATCGGCTCGTTCAATCAGGGCGTTGGACAACCCGAGTGCGGTCGTGGCGTTGCGTAAATAGTCCGCGTACTCCGAATCATCCGGCGTGCCGTCGATCACGGTGAACGTGCGACTGGAACCGTTCGGGCGAAGCCGGGCCATCAAGCTGATGATCGACGACACCATTAACCCGAGCGACGCTTCTTCGTGTTGGCCGAGCATCAACAAGTTGGCCGCAGATTGCGGTCGGAACGTTACCGCCGTCGGGTCTTTGATGGCGATCGGGTCGCCCAGCCATGCGACCGGCGGCGTGTTCGGAACGCGGTCGGCGGGCGTGGCGAGGAGTGCGGCCAGCTTGGTGTTGTTCATCACGTCCGCTGCGGAACTGCCTTCAAACACGAGCGGTGCGGGGTACTTGTGACCTTCCCCCAGATGGCGTATCTCCGTCAACAACTCTTCGCGGCGTTCTTCGGAAAGCCACACTACCTGGAACGGGTCGTTGCCTTCCACGAGGCCGTTGGCGTCGTTGTAAATGGCTTCGCCGGGGCGGTTCAGCAGCCGGGCGGCGGTGTTGTCCTTGCTCAGAATCAGTTGGGCGTCCGCTTCGGAACATTGCAGTGCAATCCGGACTGCCATTTGGTCAATCGTGCTGCGCGGGATCGAGTAGGAACCGCCGATGGTTTGCGAACCGAGCAGCACATGGACCCCGAACGCGCGGCCTTGTCGCACGAGGCGATCCAGCAACAACGCCGCTTCCTGCGACAGTTTGTCGTCCTCGACAAAGAACTCTTGGAACTCGTCCACGACGAGCAAGATGCGCGGGCACGGCACGACGGGCGTCTTGGTTTTCAAGAACTCGCGGTAGCCGGCCAAGTCGTTCGCGCCGGCATCGCGGTAACGGTCACCACGTTCGCGCAGGATGCCATCAAGCCGTTGCAAAACGCTGAGGCCGAACTCCCGTTCGCTTTCAATCGCCACGACCCGCGCGTGCGGCAAACGGTTCTCCGCGTAGGCTTTGAACTCGACGCCCTTCTTGAAGTCGATGAGGTACAACTCGGCTTCATCGGGGCTGTAAATCAGCGCGAGGTTGGTGATGAGGGCGTGCAGCAACGTCGATTTGCCCGACCCGGTTTTCCCGGCAACCAAGGCGTGTTGGGCGGTGCCACGACCGACCATGAACATCTGTCGGCGGGTGGCCCCGGCGCGACCAACTGGAATATCGAAGCCCTTCGACGCATCGCCTTTCCAGATTTTGTCCGCCGACGGCATGATGAACTCGAACGGCACTTCGACCCGCGCCGCGTCTTTGCTGGCTTGCCCGATGCGACGCACCGTCGAGGCAATCACCTCCGGCGCGGGCGGCGCATCGACGGTGAGTGGAAACACCGCGAGGTCGGCATCGGACGGGTGGAACTTGCCGTCGTTCCAGGTCAAGCCGAACGAGACTTGTTCCAACTCGGCGAGCCGAAAATCGCGCGGGAATGCCGCCCGAGTATCGACGCTGACGAGTGTACAGACCCCACACGCCGGGCCGCTCGACATGATGCTAATCAGCCGCCGCGCCGCTTCGGGCGTGAAGTTCGTCGGGAAGTTGGCGATCACCAACACGCGGTACGGTTCAGCCACTTCGCCCGCCGCTTGGTTGTATTCTTCGATGCTCTTGTACTGGTTGCGGAGGTACTTCTGGATCACGTTCTCCATGTGCTCCGTCATGTCCGCGAGCTTCTTTTCGATGTGGGCCGGTTCCGTCCAGATGCGGGCGGTGACGAGGTTTTCGTCGTAGTCCGCGAGGTGCATGAACGCCGCGAAGTTCTCCCCCAACCCAACGGGGTCGATAATCGTGAACCGGACTTTGCCCGGCGGCAGCGCGGTGAGGTACCGGAGCATGATCGCTTGCAACATCGCTACCGATTGGGTGCGGCCTTCGTCTTGGGCTTTCAGTAACACCGCTGCGCCATCGGGGAACGGCAGGTAGGCGGGAATCGTCGTCTGAATCGGCTCGGCAGGGACCAGTCGCGGGTCAGTCGATACCCCGTTTGGCAGTGCGTTTTGATCGACTTGTAATGTACCGAAGCGAATGCCAATGGGCACTACGGTTGCAACGGGGCGGTCGCTCCGAGCGATCACATCCCAGGGTGGGAAATGGTCAGCGCCGTAAGCCGTCAACTCACGGCAGACACCGGCAACGTTTGCCAAACCGCCCTGCCAGTTCGTGGCGACTTTGCCGAACGTGCTGTCCCGGTGCGTCGTTGCGGCTGTTGTTTTTTCCGCGAAACGCTGTTCGGCGTCGGCCAATTCCGTGTCGTGCTTCGCGGTCATCTCGGCCATCAAACCCTTGAAGCGGTCCGTCTCGGTTGCGTGATTTTTGGCGCGACTCTCGCGGAGTTCGGCCATCCGGTTCGTGTAGTTGGTGTCAATCTGCTTGAGGGTCGAGGCGAGTTGATTCTCCATCGTGTTGATGCGCGGCTCGTACATCTCGGTGGCTTTCTTCTTGTTGATCTCGTGCTTCTCGGCGACTTGTTGTTTGTTCGCTTGAAATGTAGCCTCCGCGTAGTTGTCGAGAATGCCCGCCGCCCGTCCCGCTTCGGCTTGAAACACCCCGAACGCAATACCGCGATCGCGGATTTGTCGCTTTGCTAACTCGCCCAGAAGGACGCGGAGAAAGAGTCCGCCGGTAATCGCCCAACCGAGTGTGGTCACTAAGTTCAGTGGCCAGTTCAACAGCGGGAAGGACAAGCCCGCACCGATCAAACCGCACAGCACCACCAAACCGACCGTCGGGCCGAGGCCGACGAACTTGTCGAGCGACGCACTGGTCAGGCGTTGGAGCGCGGCGTCGCAATCTTCGACACACTTTTGCAGTTTGCCGACGGGGTCAGTCGGGGTGGGGGAGGGCAGGCGGGTCGGGTTGAACGCGACCATGTCGCGGGTGAGTTTCACGCGGCCCAACACCGTTCCGGCTTCGGCCCAGTTTGTCTCCAAGTGCCTCCCAACGGAGGCCACTTTCCGCTTCAAATCTTGGTAGTTGTCGGTGGCCTCTTTGTCGCCCGCTTCACGAAGGGAATCGACGGTCCACAACTTGTCTTCGTATTCAAGTCGGAGTTTTTGCAGCTTGTCGGAATACTGATCGACGGTCTTTTTGCGAAGTGCCCGCCGGGTCTTTTCCGCTTCGACTTCGGAGGCGTCGTGCTGCGTGTTGTTCGCGGCAACGGCAGCCTCGTGGCTCGTTTGATATTCTTCCGCCGCCCGTTTCCGCGACCCGCTAATGCTTCGGCGAAGCTTCTGAACTTCCCTGTCCGCTTCCGTGGTCGCGGTGGTGAACGTTTCCGTCAGGATCGTTTCCCCCGCGGCACGAGTTCGGACCAAGGCAATCAACCGAGACAACGCAGAGCGTTCCCGTTCAAACAACGTTTCGGTGGGCATGGCAAAACCATTTCATGCGATTGGGGTAATCAGGGCGTGAATTCGCAATCCTGGCGGATTTGCGTGAAGAGTACGGACAGTTGGTCCACCCCCCGCAGTGCGTCGGAAACCATCCGGTCGAGCGGCTCCCAGACCGCCTCTTCAAACTGCCGCCGGGAGTCGTCGTTCCACGTCTCGACGGTCGATTCCCAGCGGGCACGGGCCGTCTTTTGCGCGTCGTAAAGCTGGCTGCGGCTGGCACCGAATTTCATGGCGATTTCTCCGGCGGCATCACAGAAGTGTTACTGGAATAATCAATCCGCAAATCGGCGTAGCGTTCGAGGGCGTCCAGCCGCCGGTCCAACAACGTCAGGCCACGGACCATGTCGCCTTCCAAGAAAATCTGTAGTCGGTACCCACGGCCGCTGTACAGTTCTTCGACCATCTTCGGTAACTTCCCCAGCCACGTCTTGCACTTGCGGACCTGCTCTTCGGCGTGTTCGAGCTTCGCTTGCGCTCGTCGTAGGTTGCGTTCTTGCACCGTCGTATCCGGATCACGCCCCGACCAATCCGGGAATCGCCGGGCCGCCAACTCCGCTTTCGCTTGAACAACCGCTTCCTCGCAATCGCGGATCGACCGTTGCCATTGCACCAACTGTTCGTGAACCCAATCCAGACCGCGCCGGACTTCCATCGCAATGCCAGCCAACGCCTCCGACGCATCCGATTGATAGACCGTCAGTGCCGCCAGCCATTCCCGCAACGTCGGGATCGATTGCACGTCCGCACCGTCTGCCATGATCCCCTCCGCTGAATAGCTTACCGTTGGTTCAGGTACTCTTCGATGCGTTCCGCTTTACGCATCAGGAACGGAATGAACTCGGCGGAGACTTCCGTGAGGTGTTCATGATGGGCAAGGGCTTGTTCAAACTCCTGCCGGAACCGCTCGTACTCTTGGTCCCGCCAACTGTCTCCCAACGCAAGATACTGGCTGTGCAGCCCGCCGAGTTGGGCCTGCAACTCCGCACAAAAGCGTTTCAAGTTGGCCGCAAACCGACGGAGTTCCGCCGGATCCACAATCGCTTGGGCCACGACCGACCCCCTTTCGGGCAATCCCAGACATGGGTTCAGATAGGAAACTTGACAAATTATATCCCATTAAACACGGCGTGGCGTGCGGAATGGGATTTCACGGCAGTTGATCGTGTAATTGGAGTGTTACGAATCGGGTTGGTCAGGTTGAACCAGGACGGATCGGAAGTTGGGCTTGGTGGTTGTTGCATCATCCCGTTTCTGGTTCTGTGAGGATTGTTCCGGTGGCAGGCTGTGCCTGGGGTGTCGCTGCGCTCAACCCCAGGCT
>JAYVXO010000166.1:0-14348 GCA_043785105.1 Fimbriiglobus sp. | reverse complement strand
CCGTGGATCACGCGCGCTTCATCCAGAAGACCGGGCCGGGCAGCGGCTCGCCAATGGGACGCGGAATGCTTGCCGTCACCTCACGGGCCGACGTTGCGCAATTGCTGCAGCGGCTGGGCGGTGGAAGGGAGCTGAGCTGGAGTGAGGTCCTGGCAAGCGTCAAACGCGTTGTCGAGAACCCAGGGTGCGCGACGAAGCGCCGCGACCCTGGGCTATTCCATTCAACCCCTACGGGGTAGTCCGAACGCGCAACTTCAAAAAGCGCAGCGACACCCCAGGTCGCCGATTCCCCGCCACATCCGAGCATCCCGGTAGGGATGCCAGCGATTAGCTGTTTTGAGCAGCGGAACCCCAAATCACTTCCGTCAGGAATCACATCAAATATGCCACCCACCTCCGAACCTGTTGCCCCCGGAACGTATCGTCATTACAAGGGTGGCGAGTACCAGGTCATCGGGGTGGCCCGGCATAGCGAGACGCAGGAATGGTACGTGGTGTACCAGCCGCTGTACGGCGACCACGGGTTGTGGATTCGGCCGCTGGCGATGTTCACGGAAACCGTGACTCACGATGGCCAACAAATCTCACGATTTCAACGACTGGATTAACTCGCCCCCGATTCAAGAGCCGTTGTTCCGATCACCCACTGTGGGCGAAACGAACGGCGGTCTGACAGGGGGTTATCATGGCAATGGTTGTGACGGAACCGTGCGTGAATTGCAAGTACACGGATTGCGTTGTGGTCTGCCCGTGTGAGTGCATCTACCAAGACGGGACGCAGCTTTACATTGATCCGGAGCATTGCATTGATTGCGAAGCCTGCATTCCGGAATGCCCCGTTGACGCGATTTACTACGAAGACAACGTCCCGGCGAAATGGCAAAGCTACATCGCACTCAACAAGTCTCGCACCCAAGAATTGATCCAACTCGGCACGGGTCCACTTACCGAAAAACAAGACCCGATGGCGGGGTGAGAACAGACCGTTTTCACATGGTCCAAAAAGCCATTTTACCACAGAGGCACAGAGCCACAGAGAAGACAAAACTGAATTGGATTTGTCTTCTCTGTGGCTCTGTGCCTCTGTGGTGAATAACTCTAACTTGCCCCAGAGAATTGAGTTACACCCCTACCCGTTGCCCGCACACGTTCGGGGTAGACCCCGGTTGGCGGGTGCGGTATTCTTGAGCCTACTTTTCGTGGATCGACTGCGCATGGGAGGCTGTCGATGATGCTTCGCCTGATCGTGATTGTGGCATTCGGTTCGATCAACTTGATCCCGTGCGTGGGGTGTTCACGCAACCTTCGGAATGGGCTTTCACGCGAAACATCGCCGCAATTGCCGTCCGCACTCAGTCGGGATCTTGCCCATCAAGCGCCGGTAAATGCGCCGCAACCGCCGATGCCGCCGCCGTTGCCGGGTGAACCGATCCTTGCGCCGCCCAAATCGAACGCCATCACGGGGAACATTCCGGTGCTGCCGAACGGCGGGCCGACCGTGCCGATGACGTTCACCCCCATCGGGACGGAAGAATTTATCTCGACGGCAGACACCGACGACCGAAAACCGTTGCGCGAACGGATGGAAGTGAACCGTAAGAATCGCGACGACCGTCGCACCGAAACGAAACCCGAAATCCCAGCCAAAACTGAGACGCCCGCAAAGCCTGATGCGGCGACCAAGGAAACGAACACGGACTTGGGTGCGGTCAAGAAGTTGCTGAACACATCGTTGAAACGGTACGCCGAAATCGCGGACTACGAGTGTCGTCTCATCAAACGCGAGGTCGTCGGTGGTAAGCAACTCCCGACCGACGAGATTCTGTACTGCTTCCGCAAAGAGCCACTCAGCGTGTACATGAAGACGCTGTCCGATGCGGGTCAGGGCCGCGAGGTGATGTTCGTGAAAGGCCAATTCGGCGACAAGATGCACGTCATCACGGGTAAGGGCGACAACTTGATAGTGGGCGTCGGGTACAAAACCGAAGTGGACCCCGATAGCAAAACGGCCACCGCCAAGAGCCGGTACCGGGTCTACGAAGCCGGGTTTGGCCGCACGTTGGCAGGCTTAAGTAAAGCCGTCAACTCGATGGAAGCAGGTTCCGGTGCCGTGAAGGTACTCGGGTTGGTTGTGCGCAAGGAATTTGACTACACGCTCGAAGCCGTCGAAGTCACGCTGAAACCGGGTGACGATCCCCTGCTGGATAAAGGCGGTAAACGGCAACTCTTCTTCGACCCCAAACCTGATTCCCCGTCGTACATGTTGCCAGTGTTGGTCATCACCACCGACGCCGCAGGCAAAGAAGTCGAATACTATTGCTTCGACCGCCTGAAAACGCCGACCGGCCTAAAGGACGCGGACTGGAACCCGGCGATGCTGGGGAAGAAAAAGTGAACCACGAATCACACGAATCGGACGAATAAGACCAATGCAAATTGAAGCAAAGTATAGCGATCATCGAATCGGAACGATGTTCTTGATTTTATTCGTCCGATTCGTGTGATTCGTGGTGGCTAATTCTGGGTTCCCTGCCAACGCGGCACTCAGTGCTGGTCATCGTGACAGAATTTGGCTGTGTGCGTTCGGTGTTGCGATTCTAATTCTGCGATGCGGCACGACTTAACTTCTTTCGTGCCATTGGGTAAAATGACTTGATCGCCTTGTTTGGGTTGACCGGCATCAACTTTGCACTCTAGACTCACCTTGATGGTCTTTCCACGAGAGACTTCGAGTCCGGACCAAGCCCGGTCAGGATTTGAAATCGCCCTGGGGAGGTAAACAATGGTCACAGAATTACCTCCGAACCCTCCGGCTCTGAAACCTAGTCGTGCGTTCACGATCCTGATTACCGACGATGACTCGGGGTCGCGTCAAACCCTGGCCGGCTTGCTTGCCGACCGAGGGTATGAAACCGTCCAAGCGTCGTCCGGTGAAGAAGCGATCGAGATTGTGCGGGTTGAGATGATCCATTTGATCTTCTTCGACATGCACATGCCACGCATGACGGGGTTGGAAGCGCTGCAACAAGTTCGGCTGATTAACGAACTGCTTCCAGCGATCCTGATTACCGCTGATGTCACCCGCGAACTGATGCGGCAAGCGTTGCAGGCCCAAGTGTACAGTGTGATTCCGAAGCCTGTGAATAAAAATGTCGTAATCCATACGATGCTGCGGGCCCTACAAAAGATGTACGGCCTGCCCCCGGAACCACCTACCAATCCTGACCCCAAGTAACCCTAGTCGAGAACGAAGTAATGAAAGTGATTCCACTGAACGACAAGATCGTCGTCGAACGTCTCGAAGCCGAAGACAAGAGCGCGGGCGGGATCATCATCCCGGACGCCGCCAAGGAAAAGCCGAAGCAAGGCAAGATCCTCGCCGTCGGCGAAGGCAAGTCCCTCGACAACGGCACCCGAGGAAACTTCCAAGTGAAGGTCGGCGACCGCGTCCTGTTCAGCAGCTACTCCGGCAGCGAAGTGACGGTCGAAGGCAAAGAATACCTCATCATGACCGAAGACGACATTCTCGCCGTTGTGGGCTAAGTGCGAAGCGTGACGAACGAAATGCGGAGCGTGACGACTTCACCCGAAGTGTTCACGCTCCGCTTCGGTTTTCAGTGCGCGGTTGAGTTACGCAACAATTTGTCTATAATCTGACTAATCAAACTAGCACGCAGTCTATTTCCACTCATCCGGAGGCGAAACGAGTTTATGGCTAAAGAGGAAGCACTTGAAGTCGAAGGCAAGGTCACGGAAGCGCTGGCGAACACGCAATTCCGGGTTTTGCTCGACATTGGCGGCGAGGTGATTGCACACGTGGCGGGGCGAATGCGGAAGAATTTCATCCGGATTATTCCGGGCGATCGCGTGAAAGTGCAAATTTCCCCGTATGACCTAACCCGTGGCCGTATCGTCTATCGCGCCCGATAACTTGAGAAATTCCGACCCGATTCGGGATTTTTTTCTTGACGAACGCCGGGCAATTCGTCACCTTACCCTTATCGCACGGAAGGCGATGGTCGGACAACTTTTTACCACACTCCAGGGAAGGGACGAATCATGTTGATCCAAGTCGAAGAAAAAGCACAAGGCTGGCGAGCACTGGCAATTCTGGACGGCGACATCGAAGCGCTGCTGTTCGTCGGTCGATCCTCAACACAAGTTCGCGCCGGGTTCGTGGACGCCTTCAACGGTTACCTCGTTGAAGACGAACGCGACCGTGTGACCACGATCAAGCTTCAACAATGGCAAGGTGCTGCCGACGCCGGCAAGTGGCACGACAAGGCCGAACTCCGCATCCCGGTTTCGACCGGCAAGCTTGTCAAAGCGGCGTAAGTGGGCTTCGCTCCCTCCCCGTATGCGGGGAGGGCTGGGGTGGGGTCAAGACTACCACCCTCGGCAGGAAGGCGAGACCCCCCTTAATCCCCCCGCATACGGGGGGAAACAGGATAAGAGTGAATAGAACTTGATACTTCTGTATCTGAAATCATGAACCCGGCACCGCGTGGTGACCGGGTTCGTTTTTTTGACGGGGGTGAACCGCGAACCGGATTGTGATTTTCATCGTGTCAGAAAGTGGGGAATGCGGTGTAACATGTCCTATCCTTCAAGAGTTTGAGTCCGCCCGGCAATCACGACGCTTGCAATGTGCCGCGCGGAACCGAACAATGTTTCAGACGACTTCGCAACCAGTCCCGTTATCTTGGCGAGTGACACGCGGGTTCGCGCTGCCCATTCGCAATCATGAAAGGAACCGTCGTGAACTCTTTCAGCTCGATGAGCGACGACTTCGGCGTTTCGATGTACCTCGCCAGCAAAGTCGAGATGCCGAACAACCGCGAAACGGTCCTGCACTTTTTTGAATCGCTCCAGAAGATTTACCCCTCGATGACGGACTTCGAGAAGCGCGAAGACAACGAATACATGCTCGAAGAGGACCGCGAAGCCGGCAGCTATCGGTGGATTTCACTCGACAAAAAGCGGCTGTCGTCCGGGTTCGTGAACCCGCCGACCGCCGACGAAGTCGATGCCCAAAACGAAAAGCTCCTCGAAATGGCACCGTACCACCTCGGGATGAACGGCCTCGATACGGACGCGATTGACGTGCTGTACTACTTCGACTTTCTCTACAACGGCAACCACGATGAGATCGTTGCGGAGGCGCTGACCGCTGATGGACCCTTGGAGAACCTCGCCAAAATTCCCGCCAGCCGCATCCTGCACTTTCAACCCACAATGACAATCGCCCTGGATGAAGCCTGCCAACTGCAAGGCCGACTGAGCATTGAGACCCGCACCACGGCCTACCAAGTGCGCACCAACACGTTCAGCGAAAGCCCGATTAGCGTGTACTTCACCGTCCGCCAATTTTGGGGCAAGCAGAAGTACAAGACCTTCGTCGAATCGTACCGCAACCAACGCCGCGTTCTCGACGAGATCGTCGCCGAGCACATCATCCCCAACGTGCTGCAACCGATCGCCCGAACCATCGGCGCGAAGCAGTAATTGTTCTTACCTGAGCGGAGGATGTTAGTCCTCCGAGGTTACGTACCGCAGAGGTTGTTTAGACTCGGAGGATTAACATCCTCTGCTCAGGTTAGGCGTCAGTCGAATCCTTGGAATCATAACTATGCCCCCAACACTTTCGCACTTCGCCACTTCGCTCACGACTGAAATTGCCTTCGATGTCCTCGCAGTCGTGAAGCGATTGCAAGCGGCGGGCAAAGACGTGATCGGGTTGCAGATTGGCGACAGCCCGTTTCCCAGCACGGCTCATGCGATCGCCGCTGGCAAGGCGGCCATTGACGCGGGGCACACGCGCTACGGTCCGTCGATGGGGTTGCCGGAGTTTCGGGAGACGATTGCCCGGATGGTGAACGACGAGTTCGATATCCCCGCCACTGCCGCGAACGTCGTCGTGGGTCCGGGCGCGAAGCCGTTTGAACTGTTTTTCTGCGAAGCGATTCTTGAACCCCACGACGCGGTCCTCGTCTGGCAGCCGACCTTCCCAACGTTCGCGCCGAACATCCTGCGCCGCGGCGCGGTGCCGGTTTACTACCCACTTTTGCAATCCAACCACTTCCGCCCCAACCCCGCCGATGTCGAACACTTCCTCAAGACTCAACCGCGTGCCAAAGCGATCTTCCTGAATTCGCCGCACAACCCGACGGGCGGTGTTGCTACCAAGGAAGACCTCGTGGCCATTGCCGGTCTGGTGCGTGGAAAAAACATCGCCGTGTTCAGTGATGAGCCGTATTGTCACATGGTTTGGGAGGGGCAACATCGCAGCATCCTGGCCGAACCAGGGATGCTCGATCACGCGGTCAGCGCGTTCACGTTTAGCAAGTCGTACAGCATGAGCGGGTGGCGACTCGGCTTTGCCGTGGCTTCCGAAACTGTTGCGCAGGCGATGGGCAAGATGATAAACACAACCCTATCCTGCGTGCCGCCGTTCGTACAACTGGCCGGGAAAGCCGCGCTCGAAAACGACCACGCCGAACGTGACGCGACGATGAAGAAGTTCCATCGCAAAGTCGAATTGCTCGTCAACGAATTGCGAACCGTGGACGGCATGACCGTCCTAATGCCGCCCGCCACCTTCTACGTCTTCCCGAACGTGCAACCCATCTGCGACCGACTCCGCATCACATCGCACGGCTTGGCAATGTACCTCCTCGAAGGGGCCGACGACAAGCGTGGCGTCGGGTGCCTGGGCGGCGAATGCTTCGGACCAGCGGGCGCCGGGTTCTTGCGCTTCAGTTGCGCCGAGACCGATGAACGCCTCGTCGAAGCCGTCGGCTTCATCAAGGAAGCGATCACCCGACCCGACCGCGTCGAAGCGTACCTGACGACGAGACCGGAGTTCAAATTGCGCGATTCGGGCGTGTAGATTTTGCTGGGTGGGGAGTTGCAACCTCACCCCTTTCCGATGCGGAGAGGGGGAACCGGAAAAGAACCTCTTGCTCCCCTCTCCGTATCGGAGAGGGGTTGGGGGTGAGGTGGATTTCAAGACTCCACCTCGCTAATTGCTCTTCCGCTTCGCCAGTTCCTTTTGCACGTCCTTCAACGACTTCGTGTTGAACACGTCGGCTTTCGTCAGCCAGCCGCGACGGGCGACGTTCACACCGTAGGGCACGAGCGCCAAGTCGCTCGGGCTGTGGGCGTCCGGGTTGATGACGAGCGGGATGCCCAGCGCCTTCGAGCGTTTAACGTGGGTCCAATCGAGGTCGAGGCGTTCGGGTTGGGCGTTGATTTCAATCATCTTGCCGTGCTTGGCGGCGGCTTGCAGCACCTTTTCCATGTTCAGTTTGTACCCGTCGCGGCGGAGCAACAACCGTCCGGTGGCGTGGCCGAGCATCGTGACGTGCGGGTTCGACAAAGCCCTGCACACCCGCGCGGTTTGGTCGTCTTCGCTCAGCCCGAACAGGCTGTGGACGCTGGCCACGACGTAATCGAACTCGGCCAGCAACTCGTCGTCGTAGTCCATCGAGCCGTCCGCGAGGATGTCGCACTCGGTGCCTTTCAGGATTTGCACGCCCTTCAATTTCTTGTTCAGCGCGTCAATCTCCGCCCACTGTTCCCGCACCCGATCAGGTGACAGCCCGTTGGCCACGGTCAGCGATTGCGAGTGATCGCCGACGCCGAAGTATTCGTAGCCGAGCTTCTTCGCCGCGAGCGCCATCTGTTCGAGTGTTGCGGTGCCGTCGCTGGCCGTCGTGTGGTTGTGGAAGACGCCGCGAATGTCGCCAGGTTCGATCAGTTCTGGAATCTTGCCCGCCTCGGCAATCTCGAATTCGCCGGTGTCTTCCCGCATCTCCGGTGGCACCCAGTTCAGGTCCAGCGCTCGGTAAACAGCGGCTTCGTCCTTGCAGGGGACGTTGCCCTTTTCCCCACTCAGGGCGTACTCGTTCAGGCTCAAGCCCCGGTCGATCGCCCGCTGTCGGAGTCGGATGTTGTGATCTTTGCTGCCGGTGAAATGCAGCACGGCGTAGGGGAACTGCTCGTCGGTCACGATCCGCAGATCGGCATTCAGCACGATCGTTTCTTTACCGTGGGTCAGCGACGCAATGATGCTCGACTTGGTCGGTCCGTGCCCGGTGACTTGCATCACGTTGGGTAGCGAAACGAACGCATCCATGATCGGTTGCGGGTCGTCGCTGCTAATGAGGATGTCGATGTCCTTGGCAGTTTCCCGCCGGCGGCGGAGGCTGCCGCACAACTCGGACCGGATCACGCCCGGCAATTTCTGAAGCTGTTCGAGTAGGGCCACGCCCAGCGGGTAGGCTTGGTCGAACCGCACCCGATTGCCGACCATACCGAGGAACCGCACCCCTTCGAGAATCTTCGCGGCAGTCTTATCGCCGAAGCCTTTCAACTTGGCGACTTCGCCGTTCTCGCACGCCGCCTGAAGTTTCTCAACCGTGTCGATGTCCAGCAAGTCAAACAGTGCCTTCGCCTTCTTTGGTCCCAGCCCGTTGATTCGCAACATCTGCACTAACCCCGGCGGCACGGAGGCGCGGAGTTCTTCGAGGTAAGGCAGTCGGCCCGTCGTCACGAGCGTGGTAATTTTCTCCACCATCGCGTCACCGATGCCCCGCACGTCGCCGAGTTTCTTGGCGGCGATGAGTTCCTTCAGGTCACCTTCGAGTTGCGAAACGGCCCGCGCTCCGTTGGCATAGGCGTTCGTGCGGAACGGGTTTTCTCCCTTCAGTTGCAACAGCGTGCCGATCTCGTCCAGCGCGGATGCAACTTCGTCTTTGGTCATGGTGGAACTCCTGGGTTTGGTGGTGGAGTATTGTAGACGAGAAAGCAAAAGCCCACGGACTGAAAAAGCCCACGGATCATTATCCGTGGGCTTTCTGGGTTGCGGTTCACCATCTCAACTACGCCACTTGTTTGACCCCGACTTTCTGGCGGTGTTGCGGTGAGTGCAGGATGATTTCCAGGCCGTTGACGATGCGGTCACCGCCCCGCCCGTCGATCAGGTTGCGGGCACAGCGGGACATCCCGAGGCGCTCCATTGGGTCTTCTAACACGATGTTCACCGCTTCGTGAAGTTGGTCGAAAGTCACGTCCGACGCGGCCCCCAGGAACGTCGCGGCGCCTTCGTCGTCCATCCGCTTGGCGTTGAGCAGGTGGGCGGGCTTCGTCGGCAGCGTCAGTTGCGGGATGCCGACGCAACACAGTTCGAGCGCGCAGGCTTCGCCGGAGGTCAACGCGAAGTGGCCACGGACGAGGCGGGTCATCATCTCCTTGGTCTCGGTGACGATCTCGACGCGGCCCTTGTTCGCGTCCACAAAGTCTTCGAGTTCGCCGTAGTGCGGGTGGTGCGTGCGGCACAGAATCGAGACCTTTTCCACCTTTGGCATGTCCAAAAGTTGCTCGGTCCGCGCCAACGTTTGGTTGCCAAAGTCGTCGTCCCCGAACGCCACCAGCGCCCGAAACGGTCCCGGTTGCTCCGTGGCCCGGATCGTCCGTTGCCGCCGAAAGACGCCACGGACCAAGGCGAACCTTCGCCCCAAGAGCAGTTGCGTTCCCGGCTCGTACTTGTACGCCTTCAGGCTCGGCGACAAGTACGGGTTTACAACCAGATGTCCGGGGTGTTTGATCGCGGCGTCCGTGTCGATTGCCAACACAGTGATGCCCGTTTTACGCAGTGCGTTCAAGTAGTCCGGCGAGACGTTGCTACCCGCCACGACGACTGCCGTCGCGTGGAGGCGCCGGGCCTGACGAATCGTGGCTTCGAGATCACCCGGCGATCCCAACAAGTTCTCGGACGCGGCCCAGTCGTTGTTGCCGCGATGAATCGCCTGGGCCAACGACAGCGGTTCGAGGTAGCTGAAAAAATGCGTCCCCCGCCGCCGCCGTTGCAGCGCCGCGGCGAACGACAGGCAGTGATAAAACGACTCCCAACCTTGGTCGGGGGTGCCATCACAGCGAAATAGAATCGGTCCACGCTTCACATCCATGCGAGCGTCCAATCGGGTGGTTAGGTTTTTCCGTTGCTAGGTGATTCGATGCCGGGGCGCGTTGGACACGTCCCTCGACCAATCGCGTGAAGCGATTCGACGAAGGCGGTCAACGACTCCGATACCGAACGACCTACTGCCAATCCGGTTGGTGCGAACCGACTCGCCGAGATAGGACCGCACACGATGATCGTGCAAGGCAGGGGCGAGCCGCGAATCGACACCTCTTCTCCGGGGGACCGTTCCGTCGATCCCTTTGTTCCGCCGCGTGTGGGTTCCGGTCCTCACACAGCAGAAGTTGAAGCATGGGTTCCGAGCCATGTCTCAACGAGGCGGATGGTAATCCAATTTTTTTGCTGGCGACAAGGCCACTTTGCGGATTCTGTCAAAGATCGCGTTTGTTCCATGTGGAACCGGGGATTCAGGGAAGATATGTCAGTAGGGGCACAGCGAAACAACATGGGTGGATGCAACGAAACCCCACCCCCTAACCCCCTCCCCGTAGACGGGGGCTTCCTTCTTCCTTCCCTCCGCTTGCGGGGGGACCGAGGGGGGTTAATGGTTCTCTCCCGTTGTGGGGATGCTTTTGCCTCGGGTGGCTGGTTCGACCCCACCCCGGCCCTCCCCGCAGACGGGGGCTTCCTTCTTCCTTCCCTCCGCTTGCGGGGGGACCGAGGGGGGTTGATGGTTCTCTCCCGTTGTGGGGATGCTTTTGCCTCGGGTGGCTGGTTCGACCCCACCCCGGCCCTCCCCGCAGACGGGGAGGGAGGAAGAGCGGGCTTGCTCCCCCCTCCGCGTCGGGGAGGGGCCGGGGGTGGGGTTGGTTTCTCTTCAAGCCTACGATTTCCTCTTCCCATTTTCGGGGCGGTTGCTATGACCGTTGCTCGTAACAGGCTGGTTCGGGGGAGCTAGCAGTCAAAGTTTGGGAGCGATGCTCGGGGGAGCCAACATGAACGCAGGACACACAAGCCACGCGCCGAACGCGGGCATGGTTGAGATCGGCAAGATTCGCAACAACCCGTATCAGCCGCGCAAGCGGTTCGATGATGACGAACTGAAGCAACTGACGGACAGCGTCAAAACGCACGGGATTCTCCAGCCGATCGTCGTCCGCGATGCGGGCGATCACTTCCAACTCATTGCCGGGGAACGGCGGCTCCGGGCGGCTTCGGCGGCGGGCCTGGGACACATTCCGGTTCACGTCGTCGCCTTCAACGATCAACAAGTTTACGAAGCGGCTCTGGTCGAAAACATCCAGCGAGCCGACTTGAACGCCATCGAAAAAGCACACGGGTTCAAGGACTATCTCGAACGCTACGGCATGACCCATGACCAACTTGGCACGAAGCTTGGCATTGATCGCACGTCGGTTAGCAATCTGCTCGGGCTGCTCAACTTGCCCGTGGACGTGCAAGATGCCGTGCGACTTGGGCAAATTACGCTCGGCCACGCGAAGGTGTTGAAGGGCCTGGGCGATGCCGACAAGCAAAGCGCCCTGAGCAAGCAAATCATGCTGCAAGGACTGTCGGTCCACGCCCTCGACGCGATCGTCAAAGAGCAGAAACAGGGAAGCACAACTGGAACTGCCACCACACGAGAACCCGCCGAGAAGGCGGAGAAAACCCAACACGTCGTCAGTGTGGAGAACGAACTTCGCCAACGTTTGGCGGTCAAAGTTGAGATCAAAGTGAAGGCCCGCGAGAAGGGGCAAATTGTGATCGGGTTTGAAACGAACGACGACTTCGAGCGAATTATTGACGCGCTGCGAAAATAACCACTCGCCGAAACCGAATCACTTAACGCCCGCCGGGAACACCGACGGGCGTTACTGTTTCCCGATCTGGGTTTGCGATAAACTACGGACAGCAAAACAACCCGAGGATTTTTCCCATGATCCGCTCCCGAATCGCTTTCGTTGCTCTCCTCGGACTGTTCGCACTGCCCGCAATCAGTTCGGCGAAAGACCCGAAGTTGGCGGAATACACGTCCGAAGAAGGCTGCTTCAAGGCGATGGTGCCGGCGAAGTTTGTCGCTGAAAAACCGAAAGTGCTGGCGTATGGGCCGAACGAAAACCAGGTCGTGAAGATGACGACGGAGAAGTGCGATTGCCCCAGCAGCGGCGGCGTTTACTCCGTCACCTTCGCCGACTACCCGCCTCAGTTCAAAGTCGTTTCACCGAAAACTATCCTCGATGGCGTCCGCGACGGCATGGTCGGCCAACCCGGTTTGGAAGGTAAACTCGAGTTCGAAAAGGACGTGACGATCGGCCAAGGACTGGACAAGATGACGTACCGCGAGATCAAAATCAAAGCGGGGGCGAAGGTCGTCCGCGCCCGGCTATACCTGGTTGAAACACGGCTGTACCAAGTCCTGGTGACAGGGACCGAAAAGAACACCAATGCCGTCACCGCCGAAGAGTTTTTGAATTCGTTCAAAGTGGTCAAGTAACATTGGGTTTCACCACCCGGATTCCTTGCAAAGCGGTCATGTGGCGGGTAGCGTCTGGGGTGTTCTGCGATTTTCCACCAGCCAAGGAATTCCACGATGCGTTCCCTTCTGCTCGTTTTTGTTTTCGCGTTGGGGGCGTTGACTCCCATTCTCGTCGCTCAAGACCCACCCAAAACGGAGAAGGGGGATAAAAAAGCGGTCAAAAAGTACGTCTCCGAGGAAGGCAACTACAAAATCGCATTTCCCAGTAAGCCACGACTCCAGGAGAAAAAAATCCAGACGACGGCCGGTGAAACGGTCCTGAGGATGGCCATCGCGGAAAAAGCCAATTCGGCATACCTCGTCAATTGGAACGTAATGCCAAGTGGCACCAAGGACTTCGATCCCAAAAAGATTCTCGACGAAGCGGAACAGGGCGTTCTCAAAAGCAGCAAATTACTCTCGACTAAACCAGTCGAATTCGGGCCGAAAAAAACCCCGGCGCGGGAAGTGATCTGCGTCAATCAGGCGGGAATTCACTACCTCGTCCTGATCATTGTGACGGACGATCGACTCTACCAAGTGTTGGTCGGCGGCTCGAAAGAACTGGTCGCCAGCAAGGAAGCGAACGACTTCGTGAAGTCGATGGAAATCACCGGCGACGAAAAGTGAACCAAATCGGGCTTCCCCCCCTCCCTACTGCGTAGTAAGATGCTGCTGTACAAACGGGGTGTAGCTCAGCTTGGCTAGAGCGCCTGCCTTGGGAGCAGGAAGTCGTCGGTTCAAATCCGGCCACCCCGACTGGATTTCTGCAAAGGCCCATCGCTGAGGACGGCAGTGGGCTTTCTTGCTTAAGAACAAGCTGCTCCATACCGTTCTCGTCTGGTTCAAACTGCATCGTGCCCCAGCTGGGGTTCTTCTCTGCAATCGCCATAACTTCTTTCTCTCGCTGATCTTCTCTCAGTTCAAACAACTGCTTCCGATGATCTTCCGAAGCCCCTCCGGTGCAATGAGCAGGATTTCGCAAACGGCTTGACGATGGCCGGGTGCATGAGAAGGTCGGCGGAACCGGGCCAAGCCCCAATCGAACATAACCGGTACATTGACAAACACGGCGAAGACGTGCCAGAGATTCGTGACCGGAACTGAAGCTTGACCAACAGCAACCTCCGTGAAACCAATCGGTGCCCCAGAAAGATGATGACTAATCATGCCAACGACCCCAAATAAGTCCGAAGGCGAGCTGACGCCGGCGAAGCCAGCGAACGCCAAGGCTCCTGAGATCGCATCCGAGTCGCTTCCCGCCACGCTCGCGGCGCTACGCGTGAACCCCGACACCGGGCTCACGGGCGCGGAGGTGGACGCGCGCCGGAAGGAGCACGGCTACAACGAAGTCGTCGAACAAAAGGGCCACCCGGTCCTCAAGTTCCTCGGAAAATTCTGGGGACTGTCAGCGTGGATGCTCGAGCTGATCATGATTCTGTCGCTCGTGCTGCGGCATTACTCCGACTTCGCCATTGTGGGCGCACTGCTAATCGTCAATGCCGTGCTGGGCTTTGCGCAGGAGCGGCGCGCCGCGGGCGTAATGGAGACGTTGCGACGACGGCTACAGGTCGGCGCGCGTGTCCTGCGCGATGCGAACTGGCAGGTCATTCCCGCCCGAGAACTGGTACCCGGCGACATCGTCCGCGTGCGCCCCGGCGACATCGTTCCGGCGGACGTGAAGGTCATGACCGGAACCTTGAGCGTCGATCAATCGGCCCTCACGGGCGAGTCGAAGGATGCAGATAAGACACCCGGCGAAGTGCTCTCATCGGGGTCCGTCGTGCGCCGGGGAGAAGGCAACGGCGTGGTGATGCTGACGGGGGCGAAGACCTATTTTGGCCGCACCGCCGAGCTCTTGCAGACCGCTAGCCCCAAGCTCCACATCGAAGCGGTTGTCTCCAAAGTAGT
>JAYVXO010000165.1:0-38169 GCA_043785105.1 Fimbriiglobus sp. | reverse complement strand
CTGTTTCGCCACAATCTTGGCCGAACTCGCAAGTTGAACTGAATCGGCAGTGGCGATTGTGCCGATTGTCTGGATGATGCGACTGTCTGTGTTTGTTTTGATGTCGTCCGACGGTCTCGGTGCAGCAAGGGAACTCGGTCATGGAACACGGAGTGTGGAAGAACACGATCGCGGTGCTGCTGTTGTGGAATTGCACCGCAATGGGGCAAGCTCCGCTTCCCCAATTGCCCACCCCTCCGTCATCACCTGTTGCCAATGCTACCGTTGCCAGTCCACGAGAAGGCGACCTGCTCACGTTTCGCACGTCGGGTCAACCGGAACGACAAGTGAAGATCGTTAAGCTGTGTGGGGCAGGCGATCCGGACGGTCTCGTCGATGTGCTCGATATGGGGACGGGTGCCCGCTACAGCATTCCGGCCAAAATCTTCGCCGCGATGGTGCGGACCGCTAGCCTCTCACGCCCTCCGGTTCCGGCTCCAGTTCCGCCGCCCACGCTGCCGAATTACGGTCAAACCTTGCCACCGTTGAACCTGTTGCCGGCGACGGACCGCGACCTGAGTAAATACCCGACACCGCGTCCGGTGCCTGCCAACGAGAACGGTTGGCCGAAAAACACGTCCACGGCGGCATTGACCAGCACGCAACGGTTTCCCTCGACGACGCAATTCCCATCCACCGCGAAGGGAACCACCAATACACCCTCACAACGAACCGCCGATCTTCGGTCCCCGACACCGACGGTGGAGACTGTCCGCAATCTGATGCAGGACCGGACGCCGCCGTCCCCCGTGATCGGGAACCGATCGAAGTCCGTCGAAACCGCTTCCGTGTGGCCGCCACCGAAGTTGCCTGCACCCGCGCCGGTTTTGCCGCCATCCATGCCGCCATCCATGCCGCCACCCGTGACGCCACCCGTGCCGGTTTTGCCGCCATTCTCACCGACGCCGTCACCATCCCTACCAACGACGGTACGTTGGGAGCCAGTGGCTCCGGTTCCTGTTCCGTCTGCAATTGCGCAAACTGCATCATTGGTTACAGAACCGAAAATCGTTCCCGTAGCTGTCTTACCCACAGTCGTGGACCCTGTTCCTGTGATTCCAACTTTTGTCGTTCCTGAATTGTCAGTGCCAACACCGACTGAACGGGTCTCGTTGTTTCCAAAAATTACGGTGCCGATCGCAGTGTTGCCGACAGTCCCTGAGTCCACCTCAGTGACCACCTCGGTTCTCCCAAAAGTTGCCGTCCCAATGGTCGCGGTGCCAATCATTTCGGAGAAGCCGATTCCGGCCCCGGTGTTCGCAACGAACTCGTTGGCACTGCCGCCGACACAGCCGGGTACTTCCACAGTTGTGTTGCCGAATATCGTCATCAAACCGCCTGAATACGTGCCGGTTCCACTTTCGGACATCGAATTGGAATCAACTCCCGTGACTCAACTGACAGTGGCACAACCCGTCGTACCGCCGGCGTTGACACGAACACCAACGCCGGTGGCAACCGCTATTCCGAACAGCGCTCCGGTCACTCCGAAACTGGCACCACCAGCCCAGTTTCCCGTCATTGCGCAGTTACCGACCATCGCTCAGTTACCGGCATCGGTGACGATGCCCAAGCCCGTTGTTCATGTGGAAACCGTGTCCGCGATGTCCACGGTTGAAAGTCTGTTGCTGCCTCTACCGCTTGTGATGGCGGATGAGATTCAACCGTTTGTTCACAATCTGTTCACGGCCATGCGCCCCTCAATCCGGGAACGGGGTGCGACGGCACTGGCTGAGTGTCGCTTTGGGTCCAAACCGGAAGTGAAAGCGATCATCGCCCGCGCGGCGTTGCTCGACCCCGCACCGAATGTCCGGGCGACCTGTATCAAGCTGCTTTCCACGCTGGGCTATCACGAGACAACGTATCTCGATTTCCTAGATGCCTGCTCGGATTCCGCTCATCCGCAAGTCAAACAAGCCGCGATTGATGCCTTGGCGAAGCTCACGTCCCGTAACTGATTCACTGAGGCAATTGTCACGAAATCCACCTCACCCCCGGCCCCTCTCCGACGCGGAGAGGGGAGCCAGAGGTTCTTCCTCCCTCCCCGTCTGCGGGGAGGGCCGGGGTGGGGTCGAACCAACCGCCCGAGGCAAACACATCCCGTTACGGGAGGGAACCATCGACCCCCCTTAATCCCCCCGCAGACGGGGGGAGACAAGAACGCGGGTTCCCCCTCTCCGCGTCGGGAAGGGGGTTAGGGGGTGGGGTTATGCGATCCCTCCCCAGATAAATTAGCTGCGCCCTGTAGGACAACGACATGCCACTTCCGAAACCACCAGACACGTTCATTGCCTTCACCCAACAGTTCCCCGCAATTGCCGAAGCGTGGCGGTTGATTCAAGACGCGGGAACGGTCGGGCCGCTCGACGAAAAAACACAACGTCTCGTGAAACTTGCCGTGGCCATCGGGTGCCTGAGGGAAGGCGCCGTTCATTCTGCCGTGCGGAAAGCGATTGCCGTTGGCGTGACCGACGCGGAGATGGATCAAGTCATCACATTGGCCGCCGGGACGTTAGGGTTCCCGTCAACGGTCGCGGTGTTTGCTTGGGTGCGCGACGAGTTGGCGAAACGAAGTGAGTAGCGAATCGGATCGACACATGTTAGCCCGACGCGCAAGTTTTGAAGTTGCGCGTCGGGCTACCGCGAAGCGGTTACAGACAATAGCCCAGGGTCGCGGCGCTTCGACGCGCACCCTGGGCTCTCGACACCACCCCTGCCGTACCCCGGAGGGGTTCCATCGTCCCTCGTGGCGCAGATGTAACCCCTCCGGGGTAAGCTCCGTTTTCGGGCCGACCCAGGGTGCGCGTCGAAGCGCCGCGACCCTGGGCTATTCGATCAAACCCCTTCGGGGTATTCCGAAATCGCAATTTCAAAACGCGCGCCGCTCGACCAAAACACGTGATGGCGGTGAGTGTCATGCTTGTGACACTCACCGCCATCACGTGTTCAATACTTCGATTTACACCAACGATTCGAGCAAATACTTCAGCTTCCGGACCTCGGGTTCGATCGGGAACGGGTTGTCGGGCACGTCGCGGATATCGACCGTTAGGGTCCGCTCGTACTTGTACCGTTCGAGTTGCGTGACGATCCGACCGTACTCGAGTTCGCCTTGGCCCACGCGGACCTGGAACAACTCGGGTTTCGACCCGCTATCCCGCAACTTGGTGTGGCGAACGTAGGGGAACAGGGCGTCGTAATTTTGCGGCCCGTTCGGGTTGATGAGATAGTGGCTCGGGTCGAGCGTGATCCCCAAACCGGAGATTCGACGGCACAACTCCATCGTTCCCAACGGGTCGGCAGTCAACGTGTCCGACCGGGTATCCACGGTCAGAATTACCCCTTCGGCTTCCGCGATTTTGTTCCACTCGGTGAGCCGACTGATTTCGGTATTCAGATCGGACCCAATCGCCGCGGCGGCGATCGTCAGGACCGGCACTGCCAACAGTCGCGCCAACCGGCACACGGCGCGCAACTGAGTGCGGCCTTCGGGACCGTGCGGTTGGGTGGGTTCAAAATCAAAGGCCGCAAACGGTACGTTCGCGGTTTTTAGCTTCTGGGCAATTCGGGTGACATCGCTGGCAACCTCCGAGGGACGTAAATGCGGCCCTTGCTCATGCAGGGCAAGATCGGCTTTCGTGAAGTGCATTTCCCGAATGACCCGGAGGGCGTCATCGAGCGCAAGCTTACTGAAGCACAACGTGGAACAAGCAACAAACACGGTGAACCCCCCAGTCCGATCTAACGTCCCGCGCGGCACCAACGCTGTTGATGCGCGAAGTCGGCAGAACAACATTTGCGCCGGGGCGGCGCAACCCCCTCACTTGCCGCAATTGCGACGAAGTGAATCCCCCTGAACACAAGCCAGTGCCATACCCAGACCCGGACCCGGATGCAAGCATTTACTGCCACAAAAGCCCGATTTTGCTCTCCATTTTTCCCAGCGATGGCGGTATCTACCCGGCCCACACCCGGCACGGCGAGAGGCAGAACATGGGCAACAACCCTGGCCACGAGTGGCTGCGAGGTTTGGATGAAATCGAACACGCCATCAGCGCGTGTCTCTCGACGTTGGACCACCGCGAAGCGCGCGTCACGGACCTGTTCCCGGATCACGGTCGCCCGATTCGGGCTGTCACCCGGTTGCTCGATTCGCAATCCCTTGCCACCGGGTGGGCGGAGCGGCTGGCCAAAGCCAACGCCCACGCCGAACAGGCAGAGTCGCTAGTCCAGGAAGTGAACGTCGATTGGGATCGGTGGCGGGAAGCGCTGACCACGTGGCAACGGTTGGTAGAACTACTACCGGCGAACAGTGCAGACACCCCAGCCGTTTTCGAGGCGATTGCTAATGTCACGAATCACGGTCATCATCCCGGCGGCGGGTAACTCGACTCGGTTCGGCGGGCCGGAGAAGAAGCCGTTTCTCACGCTGGATGGCAAGCCGATCTGGCAACGCTCCGTCGAACTCTTCTGCAACCGCGCCGATGTGTCGCATGTCTTCTTGGTCATCAGCCCCGATGATCGAGATGAGTTCCGCCAAAAGTTTGGCGGCAAGATCGCGCTGGTTTACAGCAACGTGTCCATCGTCGATGGCGGGGCGGAGCGGTTTGAATCGGTGGCGAATGCGTTGGCGCGCGTGCCAAGTGATGGTGAACTGGTTGCCGTTCACGACGCCGTCCGCCCGCTGACATCCGCTGCCCACATTGATGCCGTGTTCCAAGCCGCAACCGTACACGGCGCCGCGATGTTGGCAATTCCCGTGGCTGACACGTTGAAGCGTGTCGATCCGGCCACCAACCGCATCACGGACACTGTTCCCCGCTCCGGGTTGTGGCAAGCGCAAACGCCGCAGGTGTTCCGCCAGGATTGGTTAATTGATACTTACGCACGTCGTTCAACATTCCCCGGTACCATCACCGATGACGCACAACTCGTCGAAGCCGCCGGGCACGCCGTGGTGGTGGTGCAAGGTTCGCTGTTGAACTTCAAGATCACGACGCGCGACGATTTCACCCTGGCCGAAGCCGTCCTCAACCCCAAGCCGATCGACCCTCCCAAACCCACACGTGCCTTCCACGATGAACCGGCGTGGTGAGAGATCGGTTCAATGCTTTGGGTAAGAGGTTTCGCTTTGAGTAAGCGGTTTCGCTTTGTTTTCGGCCCTGAAAGGGACGTTCCGTCAGCCCAGGGCCATGCCCTGGGTGCCGGGCTGGGGACCGGGCAACGGTCTGGTTTTCGGCCCTGCCTCGACCGTTCCATCCCGCCGATGGCCACACGCATTGCCGTCCCTTCCCTCGTTCCCTGGGCATGGCCCTGGGCTGACGGAACGTCCCTTTCAGGGCCGAAAACCAAGCGGAAACTATCGCCCGAAAGTTTTGCCAGACCCAAGCGAAAATTTTCGGAATTCGTTGTTGACACTGCCTCGTCTGCACTGGTAGTGTATTAGTTAACTGACACACTCAATCGGCTGGTGGTGGGTTATGCAATTTCATGTTCGACCCGATTCTTCGATCCCGATTTACGAACAGATCATTTCGCAAGTCATCTTCTCGATTGCGGCGGAAGATGTGGCTGTTGGCGAACTGATCCCGAGTGTGCGGGACTTGTCCCAGCAACTCATCGTGAATGCGAACACCGTGGGCCGGGCGTTTCAAGAATTGGAACGCATGGGCGTGCTGGAAACCCGGCGTGGGCTTGGCATGGCCGTCAGTGCGGACGGGCCGAAGCTTTGCCGGGAGCGGCGGAAAGAGAGTGTTCGGGAGCGAGTCCGCGATGCGGTTCGGGAAGCGGCTGCCGCCGGACTGACCCCGGACGACCTCCATCAACTCGTCACCGATGAATGGCCGCGCATTGCCGCTGGCCGTAACGGACATTCCAAGTCGAACCACTAAAAGAACCTGGATCACCACTCTCGGAGCTTAACCATGTCTGGCGAAGAAGCGATCGCAATGGACCGCATCGTGGTCCGGTATCGGGGCAAAGCCGCCCTGGATGGATTTACCCTGAGCGTGCCCAAAGGGGCGGTGTACGCGCTGTTGGGGGACAACGGCGCGGGCAAGTCCACGTCCATGAAAGTGTTAACCGGGCAGGTCCGGCCCGATCGGGGCACCGCCAAAATCCACGGCCTCGATTGCTGGGCGAAAGCCGGCGACTTGCGCCACCGCGTCGGGTATGTTCCGGATCGGCCCAAGCTGTACGACTGGATGAAAATCAGCGAGATCGGCTGGTTCGCTGCAGGGTTTTACAAAGCCGGGTTTCAGGCCCGCTTCGACGAGTGGGTCGAACGGCTGCGGATTGACCCGACGAAAAAGCTGAAAGACCTCTCCAAGGGCGGGTACGCCCGCGTCGGTTTAGCGCTAGCGATGGCACCCGAACCCGAAGTGTTACTGTTGGATGAACCGACTTCGGGGCTGGACTTGATTACCCGCCGGGAGTTTCTCGGCAGTCTCGTCGAGTTCGCCGGGGAAGGGCGGACGATTCTGATTTCCAGCCACTCGATCGCCGAACTCGAACGCACCGCCAGTCATGCCGCCTTCGTGAAGGACGGCAAAGTGTTTCTGGCCGCACCGCTGGATTCCCTGCGAACCCGGTTCCGTCGCATCAGTATGCGCTGCGAAGGCATGGCCCCGGACGTGGCCAGCATCGGCACGGTCCTGGACACCCAACGCACCGGCCGGTTCGTGCAGTACACGATGCAAGACCCGAACGTGCGGTTGCTGGAATCGTTGCAGAACACGCCGGGGATCACGGACTTTGAAGATCAAGTCGTCAGTCTGGAAGAAATCTACGCCGCGTTGATGATCCATTCACCGGAAGCAAAAACGGGTTCGCGGCACAGCCCGGTATTGACCGACGCGGCCCGAAACGGCGTGGTCGAAGACGAGGTGCGATCATGACCCGTGTTCTCATCTGGAAAGAGTTGCGCGAGCAAGCTGCGGTGGTGATCGCGCTCACCGTACTGGGGTGCGGGGTGTTGGTGTCGATAGCGATGCTCCTCGACCCACGCGATTCGGGCAGCCTCACCGATCTGAAATCGCTGACGATGGCCGGGCGGCTGGGGGTCATCTTGCTGACGATGACGGCGGGCCTTGTGATCGGCGGAACACTGTTCGCGGGAGAACGGGAAAACGGGTCGTTTCTGTATTTGGACCGGCTTCCCGGTTCGCGGTGGCGGATCTGGTGGCGCAAGGTTGTCGCGGGAATCGTGATGGCTTCGCTTGCCACGGTCACGTTTGTCGGCGTCTCGGGCGCACTGGGGTTGATCGGTTCGCGGGACGAGTTTGCCGCGTGGGTGGTGATCGCGTTCCTGTTGTCGGCGGTCACGTTCGGCTGGGGTGCCGTCGGCTCGGTCCATGCACGAACTTCGTTGGCCGCGTGCGGGATCGGGATTGTTTACGCGGTTGTGTTTATTGTCGTGACGGCAATCCTGACGCAAATCGGATTCTTACTCGTGAGTGTTGTCTTTCCGGACGTGTGGATGGAGTACCGCGGGATGTCGGACGGACTCAGTGGAGTGATCCCCGCGTTTGCCACGATCTTCTTACCGCTCCCCATCTCGGCGTGGTTGTTCTCCGCACCGGACCGGGATCGAAAGTATGGCACGGCGCTTTCAATCTTCACGCCGGGCGGCGGGGTTCAGGCACCGCGAATTCAAATTTCGCTCGGCTTCCTGGCGCCACAAGGATGGTTCACCAACACCCGACGCCTGTTGTGGCTGTTCGTTCGGCAATACCGGGTCACCCTGATTGTGTTGAGCATCTTCGCCCTGATAAGTGGCGGCACGTTGCTCATCGACGGGGCCACGCTGATTGTGGCGTGGCCCATCATCAGTTTGTTCCTCGGCGTGCTCGTCGGGGTTACGAATCTAAGCGATGAACAAAGTACGGAAGCGTCGCAATTCTGGGGGGAACGACGGTTGCCGGTGGGTAGGATTTGGCGCGGGAAAGTGCTGTCCGGACTGGCGATGACGTTCGGGTTGAGCGTCGTGATGTTGCTACCCGTTTTCTTCAAGGTGTTGGTGAGTGGGTTGAAAGATGGACAGGCATTGACCGCTCTGAACACCCGGATCATCGGGGAGGCGGGGTTCCCAATCTTCAGCTACGCTTTCATCTGGCCCATCTACGGCTTCGTGTTTACCCACCTCGCGGCCATGCTGTTCCGCAAGGCGATTGTGGCCGGCGCGGTCGGGCTAATGCTGGGCGGGCTGTTCGCAGTCCTGTGGTTGCCGTCGTTGTTCGGCGGTGGGATACACGGCTGGCAAATTTGGCTGCCGGTGGTGTTCACCCTGCTCACGGCCCGGTGGCTGGCGTGGTCGTGGGTGACGAACCGGATCGGCACCCGACGATCGTTGTGGCGGTTGGCAATCGGCAGCACGGCGGTACTCGGCGCGTTCGGATTCGGCATCGCCTACCGCGTTCTCGAAGTACCGGAGATTACCGAGATTGAAGACGACATTCGGTTCGCGGAGACGCTGCCTAGCTTCGACGAAAAGCAAGCCGGGCGTGACCTCCGCCGGGCGGCCTCGCTGTTCAAAGAGAGCGAGCCGAAGCAATTCGATACCCCGCTCGACCCGCCGCTCTACATGGAATCGACCTGGCCAGACTTTGAGAAAAAGTTCCGCCTAACCGGACTGCAACAGATCGTCACAATCTTCAATAATGGTTACCCTGCGGATCGACCCGACGTGGATGCTTTGTTGGAGAGCGCATTCAAAACCGATTGGGAACAACTGCTGCGCGAAGCGGCCAAGAAGCCGACTGGCGTGATGGACGACCCGACCGAAATGGCCTTTGACTATCAGTTCACGAACCTGGACTTGCTACAGAAGATGATGATCGTCTACTTAGCGAGTGGCCTGCAAAAGCAAGTTCGTGGTCAGCCGGAAGTCTTCGTCGAACGGCTCGAACTCTGGCTGTCCGTGATCCGCAACGTCAAGAACCGATCGACCATTCAGTCTGTTTCTGTTGCGACCAGGTTTGAATTGTTCGTGTCCCGGGCGTTCGACCGTTGGCTCGAAAAACTCGATGACCGACCGGACTTGTTGCGGCGGGCGTTGAAAGCAATCCGCTACCACGACGAACAAGAACCGTACAACCCGCAATGGACCCTGTTAGCGGCCCAATCCGTCTCCCGCCGCGCGATCAACACCCCGTCCCAGTGGATGCCGAATTACCTGGACGGTATCCAGTTTAACAACATCACAACTACGAGCGAAGAAGCGCAAACCGAATCGGATGTCGTGGCCTTCATGTGGTCGGTGCCGTGGGAGCAAGAGCGGCTCCGCCGCGTGATCGGGTTGGGGAACGTGCCGACTTGGTCCCTTGAACAACGCGACTATTTGCGGGGGCTACCGGGCGCGGTCTTCCTTGGCATCCGGAGCGGCGAACTGATTCGTAGCCGGAAAGAAGCCGACGTGATAGTCCAAACCCACCACCGGGCCGCGATGCTCAAGATCGCTCTGCGATTGCACCACGCCGATAACGGCCAGTTCCCGAAGAAGCTCGAAGAACTGGTGCCGAAGTACCTGGACAAGTTGCCGCTCGACCCGCACCAGCCGGACCCGACGAAGTCGTTCGGCTACTGCGTCTGTGTCAGCGGCGAAGCGATTCCCATCAACGACCAGAATGTTCGGTTCATCCCCGATCCCGATATTCTGAACATCGGCAGTAACGACCCGAAAACGCTAGCCAACGGCGTGGGGGCGATTTGCGGCTCGGTCGTCTGTTGGGGCCGCCCCGCCGGGTTCTTCGACCCGCCCTTCGTCGGCCCACCGTTGCCTGTTGAAGAACCAATCGGTCCGACGGACACTAGGGGTTTCCCAGGCGCAATGGGCGGTGCCGGTTCGGAGCCAAGCTGGAACGGAGGCATATTTGGGGTGTTACCAACGATCGCTGCGCCGAACAACCTTGTGGTGCTACCGGGGCAAGCGATCGTCTGGAGCGTGGGTCCGGATCGGCGCGACAATGACGGGATACTGGCCCATACCAACCCGTGGGCCAACGGGCTGGGCGACATCATCTTTATCGTGCCGTTGCCCGCGAAACCGTCCGCGAAGAAGCCGTAACGGATGGTAGCGACCGTGCGGTGTGGGTAGAATCGAGTTGATACTCACACCCGAGGTTGCGGCATCATGGCGGACGAAACGGACACGCGACCGCTGATTGATTGGGTGGCCGTCGCCGTCAGCCCCGTCTTGATAATGGGCATGGTCGGCAGTCTGGTGTTCTTCCTGATCGAAGTGCTGTACCAGGGGCAATACTCCGATCGACTGCTGTACACGATGTTTTTCTTCGTGATCGGTGCGGTTCTCATCGCCCGGATTACGATCGAACAAGGCCGGGCACGGGCGGGGATTTATGCAGTCGGGTTGGGCGGGGCGTGCTTCTTTGCGATGATGGCGTTCGTGGAATACACCGGCCCGATGAAGGTGATTGGCCCGGTCATCAACTTGATGTTGATGGCACTCGTCTGGTGGTCGTCCAACAAGTTGACCTGGGACTGCACCCACTTCGATGACGCGCGCAAAGCCTCCGGGCGCGGGATCCTCGGCGCAGCCGGGTTGGATGAAAGCACGCCGGATGACGACGACCAAGACGAGGAGAAGAAGCCGAACGACGAACTCAGTTGGATGGAACGCTGGGAAGCGTACCGGGCCGCTCAGCGCAAAAAACCGCACACGCCGGGTGTGTGGGTGCTGTACTTCGCCTTGGCCGCTCTTCCCCTCTTCGCGCTGGGCCAATCGCTGATCCCCTCCGATGATTCCGCCCGTCGGTCGGCGACCTTTTACCAGATGGCGATGTACGTCGGCAGCGCACTCGGGTTGCTGGTGACCACGTCGTTGATGGGGTTGAGCCGGTACCTACAGGATCGCGGCGCACGCATCCCGCCGATTCTCACGATGGGCTGGCTCGGGTTGGGTGCCGGGTTGATTCTGCTGTTCCTCGTCGTCGGCGCCATTCTGCCGCGACCGCATTCGGAAACCCCGCTCGTCGATCTCGGGTTGAAGAGTCAAGGCGACCGAAAAGCGTCCAAGAACGCAATCGTGAAAGACGGCTCGGCTGGCAAAGGGGACGGTGCGGCGGGGACGAAGACCGAACCGGGGCAGGGGAAGAACTCCGCGAAAGGCGGCGAGCAAAAAGGTGGGTCGTCCGGGGAGAAAGGCGGCGGGGGCGGGAAGGGGAAGAGCGACGGCGGCAAGCAAAAAGACGGCGAGAAATCGGGCGAGAAAGGGGACCAAAAAGGCAACAGCAACGACAAGTCCGATAAAAGCAAGTCGAAATCCGACACGAAGGACAACAAGGGACCGAACTCCAAGGAAGACAAACAGGGCGACAAGTCCGGCAGCAAGCAAGAGTCCGAAGAGGCAAAGCAGTCCGACAAAAGTGAAAAGCAACAGGATTCGGACAAGCAGGACGAAGGCAGCAAGGATGACAATTCGTCGTCATCGAGCCTGACTTCGGCACTCGAAACCATCAGCGGGTTCATCAAGTGGATCGTCTGGATCGTCGTGGCCATCGCGGTGATCGTGGGGGTGATTTACTTCCTGCTCAAAGGCTTGGCGCCGTTCACGGCGTGGGCGAAGAATTTGCTCGACTGGCTGAAGGGCTTGTTCGGCCCGAAGAAACCCAAAAGTCGCCAACAAGTCGCTGACGATGTCCAAGCCGAACAAGTGCTGAAACGCCCGCCGCCCTTCGAGGACTACACCAACCCGTTCGTCGGCGGGGCCTCCCGCCGCCGTACCCCGGCGGAGTTGGTCGAGTACACGTTCAACGCACTCGACTCGTGGGCCTGGGACCGCAACCTCGGGCGAGAACCGCACGAGACACCGACGGAGTTCGCCGTGCGCATCGGCCACGAATACGCCGAACTCGACGACCCCGGCTTCGCCACGGCAGAACTGTACCTGCGTGTGGTCTACAGTCGTAGCCCCGTTCCCAAAGACGCGATCAAGCCACTGATGGAGCTTTGGAAGCAGATGGAAGCCGCCAAATAATCCGAGCCACGACGGTCACGTGTCGGGGTCACATTTGTTGGTGGAAGTTTGTCTACAGTCTTGGCTTTCAACCCCAACGGGGTTGTTCCATTAGCCCAGGGTTGAGGAGCTTTGCGACGATTACCCTGGGACGCTTCTGCGCTGTCGATCGTTTTGATCCGGGCGGCCTCGGCCTCGACGAGCTTTGCGACGATTACCCTGGGACGCTTCTGCGCTGGGTGACTGCACCCGCCCGCCCGCGGAAGTCGATTGGCAATGGGTGCAGATTCCCAGGGTAACGGACCTTCGGTCCGCAACCCTGGGCTAATAGAACAACCCCGTTGGGGTTGAGCAGCCGGGCATCACGACAGCATGAGAAATTTCGTAACTCCAATCAATCCGCCCAGCCCCTACAGCCCGATTTTCCTGGCTTGACCCTCCAGCTTCACGGGTTTCGTTGGCAAGTTCTAGCGGTCGTCACTGGCGAATCGGGGGCGAGTTAGGTACTTCTTCACTATTGAAACATCCGACTCAAGTTTGCGGGACTTCTCGATGACACCGACCGCTCCGTCGAACTGGCTCTCGCCGCAAGACCTCTACCTCTTCAACGAGGGGAGCCACGTCCGGCTTTACGACAAAATGGGTTCGCACCGGGTGACCCAAAATGGCGTGGAGGGGTTTCACTTCGCGGTGTGGGCGCCGAACGCGGCCGCGGTCTCCGTGATCGGCGATTTCAACGAGTGGTCGCCCAAGAAGAACCCGATGCAACCGATGGGCGGGTCGGGCATCTGGGGCGTCTTCATTCCCGGCGTGAAGTCGGGCGTTTGCTACAAGTACCGCATCGTGGCGAAGGACAGCGGGTACACGGTGGACAAGGGCGACCCCTACGCGGTGACCACGGAGATTCCGCCGAAGGCCGCGTCCGTGACCTGGGATTTGGACTACAAGTGGAAGGACGCCGACTGGATGGCGAGTCGCGGGCCGAAGCTCAAGCAAGACGCGCCGGTGTCGATTTACGAAATGCACTTCGGCTCCTGGATGCGCCAAAGCGTGCCGCCCCATCTGTCGCTCAGTTACCGCGACATGGCGCCGAAACTCGCGGACTATTTGAACCGCCTCGGGTTCACGCACGTTGAATTTCTGCCGCTCACGGAACACCCGTTTTACGGCTCGTGGGGCTACCAAGTCACCGGGTACTTTGCCGCGACGAGTCGGTACGGCACGCCGCAAGATTTGATGTACCTGATCGACTATCTGCACCAACACGGCATCGGCGTGATTATGGACTGGGTGCCGAGTCACTTCGCCACGGATGAACACGCCCTGGGTTATTTCGACGGCACGCACCTGTACGAACACGCGGACCCCAAACAGGGGTTCCACCCGGATTGGGGCAGCTATGTTTTCAATTACGACCGGCACGAGGTGCGAAGCTTCTTGCTGTCGTCGGCGATGTTCTGGCTCGACAAGTACCACGTGGACGGCCTGCGCGTCGATGCGGTGGCGTCGATGTTGTACCTGGACTATTCGCGCAAGGACGGCAACTTCATCCCGAACCGTTATGGCGGCAAGGAGAACATCGGCGCGATCGAGTTCTTGCGGCGGTTCAACCACGAAGTGTACACCCACTACCCCGACGTGCAGACCATCGCGGAAGAATCGACGGCGTGGCCGATGGTCTCCCGCCCCGCGTATGTTGGCGGTTTAGGCTTCGGCTACAAGTGGGACATGGGTTGGATGCACGACACGCTGAAGTACAGCGAGAAAGACCCGGTCCACCGCAAGCACCATCAGCACGACCTGACCTTCCGTCAGCTTTATGCTTACTCCGAAAACTACGTGTTGCCGCTGTCCCACGATGAAGTCGTCCACGGCAAGGGGCCGCTGTTCGACAAGATGGCGGGCGACGATTGGCAGAAGTTCGCCGGGATGCGGGCGCTGTTCGCGTACATGTACGGGATGAACGGCAAGAAGTTACTCTTCATGGGCGGCGAACTGGCGCAGCGGTCAGAGTGGCGGCACGACGGCCAAGTTGCGTGGCACTTGCTGGAACACGAATCGCACCGCGGCGTGCAGCAACTCGTGGCGGATTTGAACGCCTTGTATAAATCCGAACCCTGCCTCCACGAACTGGACAGCGAGCCGGGCGGCTTCGAGTGGGTCGATTGCACCGACGCCGCCGCCAGCGTCTTCACCTTCCTCCGTAAGCCTCTGAAGGGCAACGAACGCATTCTGTGCGCGTACAACTTTACCCCGATCCCCCGGCAAAACTACCGCATCGGCGTCCCCGGCCCCGGCCAATGGAAAGAGATCATGAACACGGACGCGGGCTGTTACTGGGGCAGCAACCTCGGCAACACCGGCGGCCTTCACGCCGAGTTCCTCTCGTGGCACGGCCAACCCTACTCCATCGCCGCAACCCTCCCACCACTCGCCGCCGTGTTCTTTAAGGGCACGGTGTGACCTATCACCGGGTGTAACAAGATTCTCTTGGGTGCAAACATGCACGTGTCACCACAGAGGGCACGGAGAGCCACAGAGAAAACCAATACAACGTTTTTCTTCTCTGTGGTTCTCTGTGCCCTCTGTGGTGACACGTGCATGTTTGCATCCCTCCGACTCACCGACGGATCGTCATCTCGACTTGGGCGGGGTCGTCGCTGGCTTTGACCACGACGGATTCGCTGCCCTTCGAGTTGGCGTCAGCTTTCTTGACCGTGGAAACGGTGTAGGTGCCGGGGGCCAGGTCTTCAAATTTGAACTTCCCGTCCGCGTCCGTCGTGGCGGTCTTCACCGTCTTGCCGGCGCTATCGGCGAGGGTGACGGGTAGCCCCGGTTGGGGGCGGGTCGATTGCCGAACCCGCCCGACAATACTCCCGGTCGTCGGCTTCACCTTCTCTTTCGGCTTCACCGGCTCGCCGACGTAGATCGTCTTCTCCGCCACCGAGGTCAGCCCGACGCCGTTGACGACCAACACGCCGATTTTCAATTCCCCCTTCTGCTCCGGCAACCGCAACTTCTCTTCGCTCTCAAAGGTGAACTTGCCAGCCGTGTTAACCACGTTGCCGTCTTTATCCAGGATCGGTTTGCCGCGCAGCACCTTGCTACCCGGTGCGGGCTTGCCGTCCAAACCGGGCGGGGTGTCGCCGGTGTAGAAGAAGACCTTTTTGGCATCAATCCCGGACTCCGCATCGGCAGCGTCCACTTTCAACGTGTGCAGTGTCCCGATGAGTAACTGCTTTTCGGGGATGTCCGCGAGTTTGAGCGACTCCGGCGGCGTCCGGTCGATGAGCAACTCCCGTGGCGTTTTCGTGAGGTCGTCGAACTTCAGGCTAATCTGGCCACTGCTGCGATTCGTATCCACTTTGAACGTCCGCTTCCCGGCGATGCCCGTCGTGGCGAAGTCGAACGACCAGTCTTTCAGAATCGTCGTGAACAACACGGCATCGCTCTCTTGGCCAACCGCCACGTAAATCTTCTTTTCGCGCGGCCCCTTGAAGGTGCGCAGCACGTCGAACTTGGTCTTGTCGTTGAACCGCGCGACACCCACGGTGATGTCCTTGGTATCCAGTCCGTCGCCACTGGCTTCGGCGGTCACGAGGACCGGCTTGCCGGGGACTTGCTTGGTGCTGGACAGCCGAACATTTTCATACGAGCTGCTATAAGTCTCCGGCTTGCCGCTGAAATCCGTGGCGATCAAAAACGCCCGGTCGTAGCCGTCGATGTTCACCGCGACGTAGGCTTTTTCCTTGGCCTTGCCGTCCAGGTATCGCACCCCTTCGGCGAACAGGGCGATTTCGCCACCCACAGGTTCGACTGGCAACTCCGCTTCAAACGCCCCTTGGTTCAAGGAGGTCGGGTCGAGTTGTGGGTTCAAATCAGGCCGCAAGTCGAGCGTGACCTTGGCAGGCTTGTTGGTGAACCGCGACGTGCCGGCTTTGACCTTCACGATGACTTTCAAGGCGCCGGAAACTTTGGCGTCTTCCAGGGTGATCTCAAAATCGGGCTTCGGGATGTTGATCGGGTAAGTCTCGTAGGCCACCGGCTCCTTGTCCGCCACGGCCTCTGTCGGTTTTTCAATCCGCAACAGCAGTTCGGCAGTCGGTAGCAACACGCCTTTTGGCAGAGCGGGGGGTGCGGGCTTGTCTTTATCCGTGACGGCGACGGGAACCGGCGGTGCCTTGGAAGGCGGTCCGGACAAGCTGACTTTGACCAGCTTCTTGCCGGGAACCTTAACGGGTTGTGGGGTACGGGCAATTTCGTCGCCGACTTTTTTGCCTGATGTCAACGTCCGACTCGACGACAGGACCACGTTGACGGTCGCTTCATCGACGCCGGGGTTGTACACGTAGATCGACGCCGCTTGTTCCAGATTGGGCCGCAACTCGATCGTCTTTAACTTTTCGGGTGGCTGGAGCGGGTCGTACTCCAGGGTCGGGCTTTCGTGGAAGAAAGCGTGGATCTTGTCGTCCGGGAGTTTGCCATCGGCTTGCCCCCAGGTTGTGCCGCTTAGCAACGCGACCGCGAACAGGGTGAGGAGGATTCGGAGCGACATAATGTCATCCTTTCAGGACTTGGCCAATCCGGGCGAAGTAGGCGTGCGGGTGCCACGACGGGTTTGGTCTATTGTGCATCACGGTTCGATTCATCGCTCGCTTTCTGCGCGGACTGTTCATACCAGTTTGCTGCCGAGGGTACGGCTTTGCGGAGCATTCCATATGCCCGGTAATGGTCGGCTAGCCATCGGTAATAAAGACTCTCTTCGGCCCGCCGCCATTTAATCGGTGCGACCGCCCAAACTTCTCCAGAGTAGCTATCTTTTCGCTCGACGGGTAACCCGGTCGGGAAGACGCGGCCCAGCCGATCCAGTTGTGGCCACTTGCCTTCGGCCTCCGCTTTCTTGGCCAGTTTCCCCCGCGTCTCCTCCCAGGCTACCCGAAGCGAGGTCGCCAAGGTCGCCCACCCTTTGAGGTCGCTGCCGGTGATCGCGTTCAGTTCCGTTTCACACTTCGCCGCGTCCGGGTTGTCCGCCAGTTGCAGCAGGGAAATCGCCACCCTGGCACGCCGTGCGGCTTGGTCGCGTGGAATCACGCTATCTGGCGGTTTGACTTCGGGCGACGGCTTCCTGTTGGTGTTGTCGATGATGTCGTAGTCCTTGCGGGTCGTTTGGTGCAACCGCACCGTGACCTTATTCATCGCTTCCCACAAGGCTTTTCGCTCCGCCACCGTGGGGAACGGCGTCGAGAGGATCGCCTGATACTGCGCGAGTTCCTTGGCCTCCTTCGACTCCGGCACCTTGACCAACTTCTCGATGACGGGTGCCAGAAACAGTGCCATCAACTCGACCCGTTGCTTCTCAACCCGGTCCGCCAGGGACTTCAGTTCCGCCGGGTTCCAACCTGGGTACGCCGTGCGATAGACTTGGTCGGCCAAGAGCCGGGTCTCCTTCGCCAGTTGTTGCCACGGCTTTTCCGCCGGGTAATCGTACTCCGCACGGGCGTAGGCACTGCCTACCAGAAACCGAATCGCCTCGTCAGCCGTGGCGCGGGCGTAGGCCAATGTCGTGAGGTGGTTCGTGATGTCGGCGAAGAGCGGGATCACACTTTGCAGTTCGTCGCCCGCCTTCTTCGCCTCGGTCGAGCTTTTCGCGGCTAGGAGGTTTTGCTCGGCGGTCCGCTTGGCGGTGTCGGCCTCGGTCAGCTTGTGTTGAACCCACTCGAACCCCGTGGCACCGTGCGAGATCGCCTTGGCCATCGCGTTCTCCACGGCAATGAGGTTCCGCACCGCCCGACGCATTTCAATGTGGTCGGTGGAATCAAACCGTTCGTGCAGGCCGTAGGCTTGCTCCAACACAATCGACTCGGTGAACAGGTCATTGCCCCGACGAGCCTTCATCGCAGCCTGGACCTCCGCAATGACTTTCCGTTTCAGTTCCGCCGGGTACTCGTCGGTCATGACCTCCCAGATCGCCCGTGCCACCACGTCGGGATTGATGCCAGCAGCGGAGGTCGTCTCGTCGAACTTCATCTTGAGGTCACGCACCTTAATCTCATCGACTTTGCCGTCTGCCGTGGCGATGTCCAGGTACAGTTTGAACGCACTGCGAAGGGCCACTGTCGGGTTCGGCGGGGGTGGCATGTTCGGCACAGTCGGTGGAGACGCCGGGAACGGCACTGTGAGTAGGGAACGATACTTTGGCGATTCGACACCAGAGGTGAGGGAGGTATTTGCTTCGCTGAGCAGCTTGGCGGGGATCTCTTCGGGTTTGATTTTGTTGGTACTTTCAAAGACTCGCTCCGCTCGCAATGCAGCGCTATCCCAGCGGAACAACAGCGGCGCCACGCGGCGACCCGAACGCGGATCGGCAGCCAGCTTCAATCGTTCGGTCCAGTCGATGGTACTGAGGGGAGAAATGTCACGCGGCTTCACTTGCTCTGGTTTTTCCGGGTCTTCGGGTGGTATCGGGATCGCAGGTTTGACACCGATGGTGAGATCGAAGTCTTGGTTGCCCACGGTGTAAAGTATTGGCTGTTGGGCGACAAATCGGTTTTGCTTCGCCCATCGTCCCACCCGGATTTTGAGGAAGTGCGCCAGCTCGTTCAACTTCACTTTGTTGTCGCGTGTCCCGGTACTTTTATCGTCGTAGCCGTCCGCCTCACCTTTCAACCCTTCGGCCAAATAGTAGGCGAACGCGGAAGCTTTTTCATCCGGGATCACTTGGCTAAATTGGTCCTGTTGACAGGACAACAACACCGGGCAAGCCAACTCGCCTTTGTCCTGTTTGGCCTTCAAGTAGTCGTGCAGTACGGGGGTCGCATCGTCCAGAAGTGGACCCAACAACGGGTTGGTTCGCGGTCGGCTGAGGTCGAGGATCAAGCACTTTCGCTGTGCCGGGCAATCGGCCATCGCCCCGAGGATGTCATCCAGCTTCACCCAGCTACTCGGCTCGTTGCTGGCCTTGTTGGGCAACAAGTAGACGACCCCCTGTGCGACAGCGACATGGCCAATAATGTGGAACAAAAACACCCGGTCGCGCTCCAGCTTTTGGACACTGTTGTCGCCGCGACGGGTGATTTCCCCCTTCTTAATGGCGTTCAACTTCTCGATGATCTTCACTTTCTCCGTCAACCCGGACGCATTTTCGGTGGCATCGTCTGGGAAGCAATCCATGAGCCGCTTGGAGTCTTCGAGCGCCCAGGCAGGAGGTTGCGATTGGTCGTATTCCGAAATCGGCAACGACACGAAGTACGGCGAAGCCGGTTTGGTGGGCATCAGCAATACGGCGATTGTGACGCCCGCGACCGTGCAAAATAGCAACGACGCGATCGCCAACATTTTGCCCCGCCCCGGTTTCGTCTCGCCCGCCGTCTGCCAACCCGCCGTCGGCCCAGCCGGGCGAGGCGGTGACGGTGGAGGCACAGGAGATGGGAGGTCCGGTTCGGCCATGATTGCTCAAGTCGCTTCTAGTAAGGATGGTTCATGCCGCATTAGTTGCCGTCTTGCACGAGCCGGATCGGCGGCACGGCGTCTGGTGATTCACCGGGCTTCTTGAGGTCGAGTGTCAGCTTCTTCACGCGGTCGTCTTGCAGGGATTCGGAGACGTTGAACACTTCAATCTCCGTCTCCGGGCGTGAACTGGTGAAATCGTCCGTGATCGGGCCGAAGATGGCGGTGTAACCGATCACCTTGGGGCGGAGATTCTCGGGGCCGACTTTTTCGTAGTAGTACAGGTGCTGCATCAGGGGCAAATTCGTGTCCTTGCTGACCCGGACTTGCAGTAGCCGCCCTTGCGGGTCGGTCAACCGCACGACGAGACACTTGGCCGGCTTCCAGTCGAAGCCCTTCGGGCCGTCGAACGAATCGACCGGCGGATGTTTGCAAAACGAGATGGTCTCGATTTTCGCCCGGACCGTCACCTCGGACACCTTCAGTGGCAGCCCGGCTTTCAAATCGCCGTCGGTTAGCTTCTCGGTCTTGCCCAACAAACTCGGGCTGGAGACGAACGGCCGTGTATGCAATCGGAACTCCTGGTTGCTCGGGTTGACCTGAATCGAGTCCGCAACAATGCGCCAACACGGGGCCGGTAGGCCGTAAGCTTTGCGGACGAACACGGTTCCGGGGAAGCGCTCCTCGGCGTTGCCTTTAACGCGGGTGAAATCCCACCACGTGAAGAACGGTTTCGCCTGCCGGATCACCCCGTTTTCGCCCGGTGTCCGCCCCGTCTTGCCTTCCAGCGCTGCCGTCGTCATCAGGAAGAATCCATCCTTCGGGCGGTAGCCGTATTCCGGCGCGGTCAACAGCCACTCGTCATTCTCCGTCGTCCGCCCGGAGGGTCGGTCGCGGTCCACCTCCTTGAAGTAGAGTTCCCGCTTGAACTCGACCTCGCCGTCCGTGCCGCGCTTGGTCATAGCCACGCACATCGCATCACTCTGATCGAACGAGACGTTGCGGTTGGTTGTGTAGTAGGCCAGTTGATACCGCTTCGTATCCAGTGCGCCGTTCCACATCAGCGTGCCGCTGGCGCGGAAATCCTCGGTCCGCGTCGCAGGGATGCCGTTCGACGGGATGTTGGTGGTCTGCGTCTTGTTGACCGGCGTGCCGTTCATTTCCAGCAACTGCACCTTCGGTCGGAGCGCGACATCGAGTTCACGCAGCAAGTCCTGTTGGTCTTTAGCAATGTGAACCTTGCCGCGATACTTTTTCCGTGACTCGTCTTCAACAGGTTTGAACATGGCCGCCGCCAGTTTCTCTTCCGCTTCCGTCGAGCCGAAGATCACCATCTGAATCGACACGTCGTGCGTGGCTTTGTCGGTTGCAAACGCTTCGACATCTCGGTTGACGAGTTCGGTCATTTTCTGTTTTTCGTCGTCGCTCATTTTGTCCGCATCAACTAGCGGTGGCACCTTGTTGCCGAACACTTGGGCTTGTTTGGTCGTGTCCGCACCGTCGGTCAGCACGATCAGCGTTTTCACGCCTTTGTAACTCGGATTGATGTCGGCGATGGCCTTGGCCATGCAGGGTATCAACGGCGTCGCACCAGTCGGTTCGATCCGGTCCAAAGTGATGAAGAGGTCGGCCAAACCTTTGTCGGTTATCACGGGGTTGGTCGGGTCTAATGTGAAAATCGTCTCGCTATTCTGCGCGACGAGAGTTTCGTTCTTGTGCATCAAACGAACGGAGAGTTGGGTCGTCCGAGGCAGATTGCGCTGCGTCAGCAACTTCTTCAACGTCTGAATGACGATCGCCTTCTTCGATTTCCCTTCTTCACCCCCAGTCCAACCGAAGGTCATGCTTGCCGAGTAGTCAATCAGAATCGCCACGGCGCCGGGGTCGAAGTCGGCACGCATGGCGATCGCGGCTTTCGGCGGGGGTTGGGCTTCAGAGATGACCAGATCAGGGCGGTTGTCGATCTCGATAGTTGTGGTGTGCGCTAGCCCGAGCCGTTGGCCACGGAAGTACCCAGAGGCTTGCAGGCTGGCGCGGCCGTTGACCCGGTTTTCCAGCGATTGATCGGTCTTGGCCGTCACGACCGATTTATGGTCGGCGAACTTTTGCAAGTTCACCGGCTGTCGAAAGGTCGCGTCGATCTTCAACGACTTGGCACGCTCGTCCAGCGTCCACCACAGCACTGCGTCACCCGGCACGGGGTAATTGGCTGGCCCCACCGTGTAGGTGAACGTCCGGTCTTGCTCCGTCGTCCACATGATCGGGCCGTCCGGGTCGCCGCTCTGGATTCGGAGTGCTTTGCTACCAATTGCGGCATTTAACCGTTGGGCGTCCTTCGCGTCATTGCTGTCTGGGGGCGACTTCTCCGCAAGCCGGGTGCTGATCTTCTTGGCATCGTCCAGGAACGTCTGGGAGAGTACCGTCAGGTACGGCAGTCCCCGTTCGTCGTACCAATGGTCCAGCGCGGTCCGGGCCGCAGCGCCTTCGAGATAGGTCTTCCAACGCATGAGTGCATTCGTGACGACCGGTTCAGCGAATTGCGAGAACGGCGCAGCCAGTCGGCTGAAGGTCTCGGCGGTATCCCGTTCGGTAGCGGTATTCAGCGGATGCTTATCGAATGCCGATTGTGCCCGGCGATGCGCAAGTAGGATCGCGGCTTGTTTCGCCGTGTCCGCCAGCTTATCGGGGGACGCCGTGATGTCCGGTTTACCCAGCCCCGGTTGTTCGTTGGCCCACTGGCCCCAACTCCCGGCGAGTGAGTCCGCCGCGAGTTTTAACCGCCGCTCCGCCTTCTGGCCCTCCACCTTGAGGCCGTCCGTTTTCTTCGGGTCAGTTTTTGGCTCAGTGCCTTTTTTGTTGGCCTCGGTGGCTTGCGACGTATCGGACATCAAGAACTCGGCAATTCTTCGGCTCGTCTCCTGAAGTGTGGCCCGGAGGTCGTTGGCCACCAACGGCGGCGGCACTAACAACAGATGCTGAATCGCCAGCCAATCGGTCTGCGAGGTGGTGTTGCGAGGCTTGTTCGCTTCAAGTGTCAACTCCCGGCGCAGTTCCGTGAGCGGTTCGTCCACGGCGTTAGTTGCAGCATCGAGCGAGGCCCATTCGACTTTGTTCGGGTCGATGCCGTCGAGCAACCGGGTCAGCTCGTAGGCTTTCTTCCAGGCTTCCCGGAGCCGGTCGGTTTTCTTGTCGATGTCGCCGATGTCGGCTTCGCTCAACCACCGGGACAGGAACGGCAAGTCCGCGAACGCTTCGTTGCGGATTCGCAGCGCGCGTTGCAGCTTCCCCGCGTTCACCAGTGTTTGTTCGTAGAGTTTATCCGCAGCCGTGAAGGCGTTTAATGCGGCTTCGGTGTGGTTCTCACCCACGGCCAACGTCAGGTCTTCACCTCGGCGACGGAGGGCATCCGCTGTCACGATGTCCGATCGCACCACCGTCCAAAGTTGTTCGCTGTACGGGAACGGCGACGTGTCATTCCGCACCCCCACGAAGGCTTGCTCGGCCAGTAGGCGACTGTTGACCGCGCGCCGCCAAGTTTTTTCAAGCTGCGCCGTCGAGCCGGGGGCCACCTTGGTCACAAAGTCGTTCAACATCACCGGCAGATGGACTTCCACCGGCGCATTGTTTCCGCCCAGCGCGGACTTGCCGTCCGTTGCGGCCCGGTCCAGCGTTTGGGCACGGGTCAACGCTTGCCGAATCTTGTCCGCACCCGCCATCGGCAAACCAAGAGCCTGACTGAGTGGCAACGAGGTCTTGACCGACTCGCGCACGGTTTCCTTCTGGATGTCCAAGCCTTTTTCGATGGTGTTTCCGATCTGCACTAGCAACGTTTTCAACGTCCCGGCCCCGACCGTATCCCCGCTGGTCAGTGCCTGTTCGTACCGCAACAGCAGTTCCCGAAACCGCCGCCACGCCACCGGCGTGTAAACCGCCGGAGACGGGGTCAGGGTCGCCAGTTGCGTACAGCGATCCCCCATTGCCTTCCAGTCGCTACTGCTCACGGGGCTGCTGGGATTGGACTGAACCGGGAGCGGTTCGGGCGGGAGGAAAAACTTACTGGGGGAAAACTGCTTTCTGCGTTCGGAATCGGTTTTCCAGTCATCGTGTGACGGCAGCAAGATCGGCGTTTGGGCTCCGGGGCGGTTGTTCAGCGACCACTGGTTCACTTTTTGTTCGAGGTAGACGTAGAGGTCTTCGGCGGTGAAGGAATCTTTGTTGTTTTCAGTGGAATTGCCGGAGAGACGCAACATCAAGAAGTGAGCGAGCGGCGTCATGCCCAGGTCAGCGGACTCCCAACCCCGTTCGCCGTCGTCCGCGCCGAGGATCACCGCGAGCGTCGGCGTCTTTTTAATCTGCTCGCCGAGTTTCTCTTGCACCGCCCGGTTGAAGTCCGGGTAAATCTCCCCCAACAACGGGTCCGGCAAGCGGCGTCCGGTATCCAGGATGACCACTTTTCGTTTCTTCGGCGCCTTCTGTTCGAGCTTGTCCAGAATCGTTTTCAGCTTGACCGCCGGCCGATCGGTTTCTCGAATGTCGGATTCGGTTTTGTCGTCTCGTCCGGTGTAAAGGATCGGCTCGCCCGTTGCGTTCACGCCCCCGTGCAAGCCGATGTAGATGACGACCGGATCAATCTTTGAATCGTTGGCCACTTGATCGAGCCATTCATTCTCGTTGGTATCGAGCCAGAACGGTTTCGCGCCCAGCGGCTTCGGGGCGAACTTGAAGCCTTTGGCCTTTTCGGCCCACTCCAAGAGTTGCGTCGCGCTCCGCCAGCCGAACGGGTCATACGGCACGTCCAACCGCGCGACGCCCGATTCGGATGCGTAGCCGGGGTCGGCGGCGATCGTCACGATTCCCGGTCGTTCGGCCCGTTTCAAGTACAGAATCAAGAACACGATCCCCACCACGACCGCCAACCCCAGCCCGCCCAACAGAAAAAGTTTCGAGGTGCGCCCCGACCCCCCCGCCGTCTTCGGGTCGGCGGCCCGCCACCCCGTTTGGGGCCGGTTGTCCGTCGCCGACTTCGGTCGCCACCCCGGTCCGGATTTCTCACTAGCCATCGCCGAACTCCCCACGTGTGATCCGAAGCCGGACAGCCGGTGAACTTGGCGACAATTGTAACGCGAAGCCCCGACAACCGCAATCAACAGGGGATGGGGTGTTGTTTCTTGGTGGGTGCAACCAGATTCTCAGGGGTATCAGTCGCAACCCCACCCCCTAGCCCCCTCCCCGACGCGGAGAGGGGGAACGGTCTGGCTCCCCTCTCCGCGTCGGAGAGGGGCCGGGGGTGAGGTTGTTTTAAATGCTCGAACCCCCGAGAATTTAGATGCCAACCCTTTCCCCAGTTGCGGCTCTGGGTTGTTACTTTACTTCCCGTCCCAATCCGCTTATGCTCCCGGTCAGTTTCGGTTCGTCACGATGTTGAGGAATTCTGCCATGCGTTCGCTCCTGGTTTGGCTGATGGTCCTCGGCGCGTCGTCCACTCTTTACGCACAGAACACGAAGTGTATTGCGATTCGCAACGCCACGATTCACGACGGCACCGGCAAGCCCGGCGTCGTCGGCGATGTCCTGATTGAGGGCGAACGGATCACGTCGATGGGCACGGCGTTAAAGCCGGGGAAGTACGACCTCGACATCGACGGCACCAACCTCGTGGTCTGTCCGGGGTTCATTGACTTGCACACGCATTGCGACAACGGCTTGCTCGAAAAAGTGGGGCGGGCGAACAAGAACTACACCACGCAAGGTTGCACCACGGTCGTCACCGGCAACTGCGGGTCCGGCCCGGTGGACGTGGCGGCGTACTTCAAGAAGCTCGAAGCGGGCGGCATCGGCAGCAACGAAATCCACCTCGCGCCGCACAACTCCATCCGCGAACAAGTGATGGGCAACGCCAACCGCGTACCGACGACCGAAGAGCAAGCCAAGATGGAAGCCCTGGTCGAACAAGCGATGCAAGACGGCGCCTTCGGCATGGCCACGGGGTTGATCTACAACCCCGGCACGTACTCCAAGACGGACGAAATCGCCAACCTCGCCAAGGCCGCCGCGAAGTACGATGGCCTGTACGCTAGCCACATCCGCAACGAAGGAGCGGGGCTGTTAACGGCGATTGAGGAAGCGCTTGCGATCGGCAAGCAGTCCGGTTGCCGCGTCCACATTTCGCACATCAAGGCGAGCGGCAAGGAGGCGTGGGGGATGTCCGGGCGGGCCGTGGGGCTGATCGAAAACGCCCAATCGAAGGGGCAGATCGTCACCGCCGACCAGTACCCGTACATCGCCAGCAGCACGAGTCTGCGGGCGACACTCGTCCCCAGCCAGTACCGCGAAGGCACGCAGAAAGACCTCGTCGCGCGGATGGACGACCCGCTGACCGGGCCGAAGATGAAGGCGGACATTGAGAAAGACTTGGCGGGGCGTGATGGCGGCAAGCGAATCCAGATCGCCCGCTATTCCAAGAACCCGGCGTGGCAGGGCAAGAACCTGACGCAAATTGCCGAAGCCGAGAAGAAAGAGCCGATCGACATCGTGATGGAAATCGAACGCAACGGCGGCGCCCAGATCGTGAACTTCGGCATGAACGAAGAGGACGTGCGGATATACATGAAGCGGCCGTGGGTGGCGACGGCCAGCGACGGCGGCGTGCAAGCCCCCGGCAACACCGTGCCACACCCGCGCAGCTACGGCACCTTCCCGCGCAAGATCGGCCGCTACGCCATCGAAGACGGCACCATCCCCCTCGAAGCCGCGATCCGCAGTAGTACCGGCCTCCCCGCCGAAATCCTCAAGCTCAAAGACCGCGGCACGCTGAAACCCGGCCACTTCGCCGACATCGTGATCTTCGACCCCAAAACCTTCCGCGACACCGCCACCTTCGACAAGCCCCACCAGTACGCCAGTGGCCTGAAGTGGGTGTTCGTCAACGGCACCGCCGTGATCGCCGACGGCCAACACGACGCAGAGAAGTTGCCCGGCAAAGTGATCCGACGGGTCGAACGGTAGCCTTAGTAAACGTCGTCGTGCGTACCGATTGTGTGGAGCAGGATCGCCTCGGCACCTTCATGTGGGACAAACGTGAAGATGATCCGCAGGTCGTAGCCAACGCTACAGGACCAAGTGCCTGCAAGATCACCCTTCAACTTGTGGGTCCGCAACGCGGGTTGGAACGCATCCTCCACCAACGCAAAGAACGCTGCTTGGATTAGTGGTGCTGCTTCTGGATTCTTTTTGACCAATCGTTTCGCCGCACGAACGAAGGCGGACGATTGTTGCAACACCCGTTTCATTCCATAATCTCCCTCATCAATTCTTCAGGCGTCGTCGGCTTACATAACCCAGCCTCGAATTCTCGACGCGATTCCTGTACATCGGCTAAAAGCTGCTGCCGCCCCGCGTCCGCCAGCCGACGTTGCAAGATGGCGATCAACTCGTGTTGGTCTTCCACAGACAGTTGGTCCGCCGCGTCCAGGACATCGCCGAATGCCAAAACTTGACTCATGAGAAACTCCCCCCTGTAGTTGGCCCTACACTACCGAACCGCGAACGGTGCTAATTATCATACATCGGCCCCTTCCGGTGCAAGATCGGCCGCTACGCTATCCAAGACGGCACGACTCCCCGGACGCCGTGTGAGTCACTTATAGTTCTTTGAGGACCACGACTAGCGCATCTCCGACTCGCGTGGCTTTTTCGACGGTAAAACGTGTCCCCGGCGTGAACAGAACCTCCGATTCCGAGCCGGTGTGGACGGAGAGTTTGGATATATCCTTGCCCTGCTTGCCGACGGCCTGAATCGAGATGGCCACGTTGCCCTCGCGCTGCGCGACGGCGCCCGCGCGGGACGTGCTCAGCATGCCCTCCGTGGTAAACGTCTTCCCCGGCACGTATTTCCACATAGCTTCGCCGATCGGCAACGCCTCACTGCGGATCACGCGGCCCGTGTAGCCGGGCAGCTTGTTGAGGCCGGAAACCATGTTGCCGGTGAGCGTGCTGGTGGCGCTGCTCGGCCCGGCCGCGCCCCGCAACGACGCATTGACCGCCGCCCAACCTTCGCCGGTGTAAGCCCGGATCGCGAGGATTTCCTCGTTGGTCATCGACGCGAACTGGGGGTTGGCGGCCCGGATTGCCTTGATGGCGTTGAGTTCCGCCGCCGCCACGCCGCCGGCGCGGACCGTTCCCGACACGGCGCGCCGCGTCACCCGCTGCGTTGCCGCCCCCGCCCCGGCCATCGCGCCGGCCGGCATCGCGGGGATCGTCAGGACGAACGACACCCCGACGACTGCCACGTTAGCGAAGTTTTTGAACGCCTCGTCCTGGATGCGGAACGCATCCTCGCGGACGAGCCACAGCCGGGACGCGGTGTTGGCGGTCAGCGCCGTGGGGAAAATTCTGCCGCCCCGCCCGATCGACGAATGGGCCATTGCGTCGCGGGCGGCTGTTGAGGTCAAAGTTTGCTTCGAGAAATCCTTCTCGATGTCCAGTTCCAGCACCATCCCGTCCCGGTACTTCAACTGGAGGATTGGTGAAAAATAAAATGAAGCGTCGGGAGGAACGGCGTAGTTCGCGTCATACTTGCACTCGGTGAATTGATCGACGTATTTGTCCCAGGAGACTTCGGCAATTGACGCCGCAACCGGCACTTTCCCGGCTTGCAGACCTGGATTTGGTCCAGTGGCCCAGTAATCCATGATGTAGCGTAGCTCGGCCCCATCCTTCGACAACTGACGCAGCTTGAAGTCTTGGACTTCCTGAAACTTTTCCCACGTCGTCCCGGTCTGCTGACTCGTGTTCTTGGCCAGCACCGCCGACATGGCGACTTCCATTCTCGCGACGAAGATCCCCGCCGCGTCCAGGTTGGCCCGGTACGTGTTCATGTTCGGGTAGAAGTTCTTTTCCTTGAGCAGCGCGTCGAGCGTGTCCAGAATGTCGTACATCGCTAACCCGTTCAACCGCCGGAACAGGCCGGTAACGTCGCCCGGCACGAACGGGAATGCGCCTCGGTCTACCATGATGAATCCTTGCGAAGTAGGAGAGCCGCCGGGTTCTTTGCTCGAAATGGCCGACTCACACTATCACCCAGCGGGGTCCGACTGTCAAACTATTTTTCGGTGCGTTCAATCGGTGAAAAATAAACCGGCTTCACTCGACCTAACAAGTTGTCGATCACCCAACAGCCACGGACGTGAACATCTTGCTCGCGGCAGTGGCGGAGGACGTTTTCAGACGTGCAACCGGCTTCTTCGAGCGCGTCGGCCAGGATGGGCAGCCGGTCGAAGTACCCAGTCGCGTCGATGGCACTCGCCAGCCCGACCACATCGGAAGTCAACCACGCGGGCCGAAACTCCACCGGGCGAAACGGGTTGCCCGCGACATCGCGGAACTGGGCGCAAAACAATTGATTGATGTCGTGTTCGTGAATTTCTTTCGCGGCACACCACTGCTCACGACGTGCGTCTTGTTCAGCTTTTTCAGCGTTACGCTTTGCTTTTGATCGCCCGCGATGTGATTTTGTGAAATCGACCGCATCAACTTTTGACCACGGAAAGTCCATGCGGGCCGATTCTGCCGCGCTCGCGGCAGCAAGAATAAGGTTGTCACGGCGGATATAAGTGACGCAGTATTCAGCATAGGACTTGGCATTTCGCTCACGACCGAGCGGGAAGTAATCCCAGGACGGATCGTCGGGTTCCGGGTATTGATCGTCGTCCGCAAGCCACGCGGCGAAACAACTCCGATCGTAGGTGCTGAAGTTGTGTTGGATTCGGTTGCCCCATTCTCCAGCCAGCCACCGGAACCGCGAACGTGACGGGTCAAAGCGGTAGTGCCCGTAAAGGGCGAGTGCAAAAGGCTCGTCGCACGACAGCCACTCGGCTTCCGTAGTCACTGGCGACATGCGTCCCTCATCCACGAATCAAGAGTGAGGGCGTCCTGTAAACAGTGGAATCAGCTTAGTTTCGATTTCGGTGATGAAGTCATACAAGCCGTTGTTCTGGCCACGTGATTCATGCAACTTATCTTTCACGATTGTGATGTGGCATACCCGTTCACGGTCGTGATTACCGCTAGTTAAGTGCAATAGCACCCGCTTGGCACATAATTTAGCAGGGTTCTTCGCAGTCAATTCATCGGAACGATGTCGGGGATCAAACCCGATTCCTGGCGGATAGTCACCCCGTAGCTCCGCGATCCGTGATTCTTCATTCTCATTCGCCGGGTGAAAACCAGCGATGACCCAACATTCTCGCTTGGTGTGGGCAAAACCGATGACGACTGGATACTCCGTTGGTACGTGATTCCGTGCCTGGTCCAAGCCGGTTTTTCGCGTCAAGTGGTTGTCAGAATCGCGGATGAACAGGACGGCATCGGGTCGTGGTTTGCATTTGTCGAATAACAACAAAGCTTTTGTCGCAGGGACCGAGTCCGGGTTCGGTAACTGCCCGGCTAATCGACCCGAAACGATTACAGAAGCTCATCCGCAAGCTTGCGAATTTGCCGCCACAAGAGCGGTTCCGAAGACTGATACCCGCAAAATCTACGATGGTCATTGATGTCATCGGGGTTGATCCAATCGACATCTCGACAAAGAAGTTCATCGACTAGGATTTGTGCAGTTTGTGCGTCGGCAGGAGCTTCACAGACGATGGCGATCGTAAACGTGGTCATGGCGTGATGGGTTCCAAACCTTTCTTGTTCTTCGCGTCCAAAACCCAATCTTCCCCGACGTGGCTCCAGAATTCGCCGGGTGACATCGTCTCTTTCCAGCGTTCATAATCCGGGTGGTCTGTGAGCGGCGCGCAAGCCGTCCGGCCATCGACAGGGTCAACAGCCATCACCCGAACTTCATTCGCTTTGAGTTCATGGAGAATGTAGAGCGAATGCGAAGTCGCAATAATCTGTAACTTCGGGAATTGTTCTAGCAGCTTACGCAATACTTTGATGAGTTCGACCTGTGCCTTCGGATGCAAGGCGTGGTCAATGTCATCGATTAGGATAATGTCCGGACGTTCTGGTCCCAATATCACTGCTAGCAAACCCAACGTATGGAGTGTACCTGTGCTTGCATATGCTGCTGGGACTTCTTTGGCACCCTTGAAATCGAACAGAATCATATCCGCGAAATTACCGGCTGCTTTCTCAAAGCGAATCCTTTCAACATTAGGTATGACTTTACGAAATGCCTGAACAATTAGCGCAAACTGCTCAGGCTCTTTCAATACCATATAAGCAAGTGTCGGTGCCAAACTTGCACCGTTTGGTGCCACTGTCTGCGGTATTTTGCTCATCGTAGCCGGTGACGCCAATGCAGACTGGTCAAATCGAAGAAACACGGCAGTATATCGGCTCTCTTTAGGTGGCTGTGGTGCTGGTTGACGCTGAAAATTTAGCCAGCCTTTGACAATCGAGAACATGTGGCGATTATTATTATGATCTTTAACAGCATCGTGTATTGAGCTGGTATTATTTTTTGCAACTGATAAGTCAGAGTTGATCAGAAGCGAGAATGGTTTGTTTTCTTCGTTTGTACATTTACAAAGAATACTAAATCCCTCCGGGCCCGTCCCTGTTGACTTAAATCTCGTTAACTCACTCGGTTGCCCATACAGTGCCATACCATGCACTAAACTCCATACAATATCAATCCCCTGCAATAAACTCGTTTTCCCAGCGCCATTTGGCCCAACGATGACCGTGAGTCTGCTCTCGAAGGTCACATCGACTTCGCGGAGGGCTTTGAAGTTGTGAAACCGGACCTCGGTCATCATTGCTGGTGTCTCTTGCAGTGGATTCGCTTTTGCCAGTCTACGGAATCGCCCATCACATATACACCGCCGTCACGACTTCGCCGGCTACGTCGGTGAGGCGTTCGTCGCGGCCGTTGTGGCGGACGGTGAGTTGCTCGTGGTCGAGGCCGAGGAGGTGGAGGATGGTGGCGTGGAAGTCGTTGACGGAGATGCGGTCTTTGATCGCCTTCAGGCCGAACTCGTCGGTCTCGCCGATGGACTGGCCGCCCTTCGTGCCGCCGCCCGCGAACCACATCGTGTAACCGAGCGGGTTGTGGTCGCGGCCCTTGCTACCTTGGCTGTTGGGGGTGCGACCGAACTCGCTGCACCAGACGACGAGGGTGTCCTTCAACAGCCCGCGTTGCTTCAAATCTTTCAACAGTGCGGCGATTGGCTGATCGACGTGACCGCACATCTTTTCGTGGTTCTGGTTCAGGTCGTCGTGGGCGTCCCACTGCATACTAATCGGGCCGCCGCCGGAGTACACCTGGACGAAGCGCACCCCTCGTTCGACCAGTCGGCGAGCCAGCAACAGGCGGGTGCCGAAGTCGGCGGACGCGGGGCGGTTCAGGCCGTAGGCTTCTTTGGTTTGCTTCGATTCCTTGCTCAGATCGACGGCGTCCGGGGCGTGGGTTTGCATCCGGAACGCGAGTTCGTAACTGCTGATGCGGGCTTGCAGGTCGGTGTCGCCCGGCGTCATTTGCATTTCATTCAGCTTCTTCACCAACTCGAACGCGCGCTGGTTCCGCTCCGGTGACACACCCGTCGGCGGTTTCAAATTCAGAATCGGGGACGCACCTTTTCGCAACAACGTGCCCTGATAGACCGCCGGTAAGTACGCCGACCCCCAGCACGGCGCGCCGCCCTCCGGGACGCCTTCGGGCTGTGGCATGACGCAGTACGCGGGGAGGTTCTGGTTCTCCGTGCCCAGGCCGTAGGTCACATACGACCCCAGCGACGGGTGCCCCATCAGCGTGCGGCCGGTGTGCAGTTCGTACATCGCCGGGGCGTGAATCGTGTTCGTACACCAGCAGGATTTGAGGAAGCAAATGTCGTCCGCGCACTCCGCCAAGTTCGGCATCAGGTCGCTAATCCACTGCCCGCTTTGGCCGCGCTGCTTGAACTGGCGCGTCGATGCCAGCACCGTTTCCTTGCCGCTCGTGAACTGGCTCTTGGGCCGCCCGGTGTCTTCGGGCAGAGGCTTGCCTTCCCACTTGGCGAGCGCCGGCTTCGGGTCGAACAAGTCCATCTGACTCGGGCCACCCGTCATGAACAGAAAGATAACGCGCTTGGCCAACGGTTCGTGGTGCGGCTTCTTCGCCATCAACGGGTTGATGCTTTTCGACAAGTCCGCCGCGCGGCCCTGCTGCGCCAACATCCACGACAACGCGATGCCCCCCAGCCCGCCCCCGGCACGGTACAGGAAGTCACGACGGTCCACGGCAACGGGGATATGTGGGTAAGTGTTCATAGCCAAATACTACCCGCCCCGCGACCACACCGCAAGCGGCCAAGCGGCTACTTCGGTTCCGGTAGGCCACGGATGACGCGCCCGCACTTGGCGGCGGTTTCGAGGGCTTTGTGGGCGTCCCACTGACGGCTGATGGGGAAGCGGAACGTGACGGTGTGCGGTTTCGGTTTGATGGGGTCGGTGATCTCGAAGAATTGCTCCTTCGTGAACGCATAGGATTTCCCGGCGTCCGCATCGTGGAGCAACAACGCAACCGGCGATTCTGTCCAGACTTCCTTCAGCGGATCACCCGGCTTGCCACCACGCGGAGCAAGGAAAATGCGGCCATCGGAACCGGACACGAAGTAACGATCCGCACCACTAGCCGTCACATAGAAATCGCCAACTAAATTTCCCGTCCAACTACCCACCTTCGTCCATTTTGGCTTCACACCTTTTTCCGACAATGGTGACGAATCCCATCGGGTAAGACGTGATAAATCCTTCAGGCCCGGTTCACTCACGTACCATTCATATTGGCCATCCGCGATGGGCCAGAAATCGAAGGTAACATCCTGGCGGAAGAACTGCGACACGGGCCATCCGGACGACGCCATTTGCCAACCGGGTGGCCCGGCAGCGTGCCAAGTTCCGTTGGCTTGGTAAAGGTGTTTCCGGGCGACATCTTCCAGGGCGGAGAATGCCGGAGTCTTCAAACTTTTCGCAAGTCCAAGTGGAGACGACACAATGTCGAAGTGCCGTTCCAGGACACCGCGAACGGAGCCATCCATCTGGTCATAACACAAAAAGTGAACCCGCTTGCGGTCGATTTGCCAGCGATGCAAGATCGCGTCTGAGGATCGATTTCCGACCCGATCCGGCAGGGTATGGAGACTCGGTCGAGAATTCGCGGCCAACTCCTGCCCGAGAAAAACGAAGTGACCATGACCGATCGTCGCTGGTGAATCCGCGTTCCAACCTAACCCCGGTGACACAAACACGTCCCCACCGGATACCGTCGCCCGGATCCGTGGCTTGGTCAGGAACGGCGACTCGCCTTGAATATGACTGACAACGAGTATCGCAAGTGTCGCGGACGCAATCGAAATCATCAGTCATCTCCTGTTTAATTCATTCATGGCGCTTCAATAACGCCTGACTGTTCTGTATAGATAAACAACACCTCTTCTGTATCAGGTGGAACGTCTTTGCCGGTTGGGTTCCTGCGAATGTAATACTTGATTCCACTCGGATCATGTACCAAGAACCCGGCAACCGCTTGGTCTTCCCACTGCTGCCTACTCGCGTACTTTTTGCCATAACTGGGGTCGTAGTAGGTATCATGGATTTTAATCAAGACGTGTTCATAGAAGATCGATAACGGATTCTCGGTGTTTTGCCCGGCTGTTCCGACCTCGTCACGGACTTCGGCGTTCTGGCTCCAGAAATAGGCGCACTCGTCGTTGTCGGTCCTCCAAAAGTAGCCACTTGCATCACCGACAGTGAACGAATCAAATTTGAGGTTTCGTTCATTTTGGTACGGCCATGTGGTATTCCCACTTGAGCCGCCGTTGTCAGCGAATTTCCACTTGTTGATGAGCATTCGCTCGCGGACTTTCCCGGCATACCCGAAAGACTGATGCACACCGACTGAGCGAAATTGTGCGAGTTGCATTGTCGTCTTGACACCAGCGGCCTTCAAAACTCCCGCGAAGAGAGTGGACCAAGCGTAAGCATTCCCGTCATGACTCAACAACAACATGTTGCAATCATTACTTCCAGTAAACCAGTCGTTGTAAAAATGCAATTTCCGCTCGTCAAACTTGGGGAGAATGTGCTTCGCGGTCACTTTGTTTGTCTCGAAATTCTTCCAGGTCTGGGCGATGAGCGTGGCGTCATCGGCGGCATGAATCTTTGCGGAGATCGGCACGGAAAGATGGAGCAACGTATGGTACACCCGGTTGGTGCTTGGCTTGGCCAGTGTTACGTACAGTTCGTTCTCAGTACGTCCGGCTCTGGACCAACTCACCCCGCCGTCGGTCGAGAACTCCCAGTTGAGGACCAACGTTCCGTAGTTGACGGTGTCGGGAAACGGGTTGACCACGGTGGTCGGTGGCAAGACCACGTCATTCCCCTCCAGCCGTACCGTTGTCGATTGGATTGTGAAATGGAACGGTTGCGTCGCCGACAAAATGCTCGAACCCCGCACCTTCATGTTGGACTCCGACTCACGGAATGTAGCGTTTGCACCGTGAACCCGGAACCGTGCCGACACGACGCAATCGGTGTTGCGCGGATACCCAATCGGCAACGCCCGGTTCTCCGGTTTAGCTACCCACTGCGGCGGATCGGGGTACGTGGGGGTGCCGGGGTCGGCCACGATAGTGATTAGGTCGGCACCCGAAAATGTCACCTCCCGAACCTGAACGGTCATCGCACCGGATGGCGGGGTGTCAATTCGCCAGGGGGTCGAAGTTCCCTGGTAGGCTGCGGTAGCGCCCACAATTACCATGACGAACAAACTGCTCAACACTCGGGTGTCGTGAGCAACAATCCGGAAGCTATGGGCAGAACGGATAGGCTTCATAGGACGATCCCTTGGGTGGCCTGTGCGGACAAGTTGATACGGGAGCGGTTAAGCTCGTCGGACTTGTTGCAGGTCGTACACCAATAGTAACCGCGCCATCGTGAGTTAGCTAAGCGTAATTCCAACTACCCTTCCGGGTCACACTCCCTGCCCCGCTTACTGAAAAGGTTTTGCCATGAAATGGGCTGTCATTGTTGCGCGGGGTTTTCTCGGGCTGGTGTTCGTGGTGTTCGGCGTGAATGCGTTTCTGAACTTTATCGAGATGCCGCCGCAGCCGGAACCTGTGGCGTCGTTCACGAAGATCATGTACATTGATTCCCATTATTTGCATGTGGTGAAGGCGCTGGAAATCGTGTGCGCTCTGATGTTGCTGTCCGGGAAATTCGTGCCGCTCAGCCTGTCGATTCTCACGCCGATTGCGGTGAATATCTTGCTGTTTGAAGTGTTTATCGCCGGAACGCCCGGTCCGGGGGGGGTGTTGCTGGCGTTGTGCATCTTCCTGATTTTCGCCTACCGCAGTTACTTCTTTCCGCTGTTCACAGCCGATGCGAGAATCGGCGGGTAACGCCGGGTGGCCCAAGCTTGTCGGATCACCACGACCAGTTATCCGTTAGTCCTCGTCCCGTCGGGGCCGCTTCTTGGATTTAGCTTGGGCTTCCGGGTACCGCTTGTAGTAGCGTTTGACGAGCTTGCGGTTCCACTCAACATAAGTCTTGGCGTTGTTGAAACGGTCGATGAACATCCAGATGAAGCCGCCGATTGCGCCGAGCACAACACCGCCTATCGCGAGTAACAAAAGATTGCCGGCCTTCGCCCCGATGCCAGCACCTGCGGCCCCACCAAGGCCGGCGCCGAATAGCAGCAGCAGCCAATTCAGTGCGGGCGTTTCCGGTCGTGGGTCGTTGCCCGAGATGACCATCTCGGCGCGCCGGTCGTCGATGTACTCGTACAGGTTCTGTTCGGTGTCCGCCCAGTAGCAATCCTGCCACGGCACGTCATCGCGGCATCGGGTGCAGGTCGTGGTCGGGTCTTCGCCGAGGTCAAACGGGTTCTCCAGATACTCCCGAATGACATCGGCCGGCATCTCCGTCTTGCCCTTGCACGCCTTGTGAACGTAAACCGTCGGTGTGCCCGCCGGCAATTCTTGTTCTCGACGCCGTGACCGCCGCCGTGGTTGCGGCTCATCGTCGTCGTCGTCCTCGTCACGCGACCGGCGGGCTGACTTGGCCATCATCGTACTCCTAGGGACCACTCACCCGACGATCTTGCGATACCAGGAACTCACTTTACCATTCCAGCGAACCGAAGGCGACGATTTCGTACTGGATCGCAACTGCGGAATTCCGATGATGACGCTACGGTTCGTCTGAGTTAGACTGTCACACGGTCGGATCTCCCCGTTCGGACTTTGAAGGACGTTGCCCATGCGATTTGATTCATTCCTCGCACTTGTGGTTTGCGTTGTCGGGCTGATGCCTGTCAGCGGCCAAGATGCCAAAGACAAAGCCACAGAGCTACCGAAGCCGCCCGAAGGCTGGAAGTACCTGGAAGCCAAGGACAGCAGTTACACGTTTTTGTTCCCGACCCAGGCGCCACGGAACGGCACCCGCGAGCGGACCTACAGCAGCGGTCGGCTCCGGTTCAAGTCGCAAATGAACTACTGCGTGACCAAGGACAAGCTCACGCTGACTGCGGAAATGATTAACCTGACCGGCCCCGCGCTCAACGGCGTGAAAGTCGGCGACGTTTTTCAAAGCATCGTCGATCAGCACAAGGCCGACGGCTACACGGTCACCGAGATGGAAGACGTCAAAGTTGGCAAACTGAACGCCAAGGAGTTCTACGCCAGCAAGCCGAACGACGTGACGCGGGTCGTGCTCTTCGCCGCCAAGCCGCGGATTTACGGGATGAGCGTCAGCGGCAAGTTCAAGGAAGACACGATCACGCCGTACACCGATAAGTTCGTCGCATCAATGGTCCTGACTCCCGAAGCGGCAAAGGCCGCCGTCGTGAAAGCCAAGGACGATGCCGCCAAAGATGCGGCCAAGGAAGCCGAACCCGCCAAGCCCGGTGAGATCAAGTGGACGTTGAACACCAAGCTGATGGAAATCCCCGACGCCCCGGTCAGCGGGACGATCATGGGCAAAGAGTTCGTCATGGACAACGCGGAACTTAAGCACGTCGGGCTATATATCAGTCAGGGCAAAACCAGCGTGTTTTACAACGCCCACATTCATCTCACACTGTGGCAAAAAGCCGGTGACAGCATGGCCGGCAAAACGTACACTGTTGACCCGAAGTCGAATAAAGGCCAGATCCACCTGCGAATCGCGCGGATTAAACCGGGCGATAAAATCCCGACGGAAATCCCATACGTCTCGGGTTTTGCGATGCGGTTGGAATTCGGCGAAGCGAAGAACGGCAAGATCCCCGGCAAGATCTACCTTTGCACGCCGGACAAGGACAAAACCGCCGTCGCCGGGACGTTCGAGATTAAAGAGTAGTAACGGGTTGAAATGAAACGATCGCGGCGAGAGGTGACAACCTCTCGCCGCGATCGTTTGTTGAGGGTGAGTAACGGGACTTGAACCCGCGGCCTCCTGAGTCACAGTCAGGCGCTCTAACCAACTGAGCTATACCCACCATTACCACGGGCATTTTACCCGTTCGCAGTCGGCTTGCAAGTCAATCTGTTCAGAATGGCTTGCCGACAGATTTCCCCGGATCCGGCGAACCGGGGCCACGGTAGGACATCTCCGACCGCCAAAGGTTCGGCCTTTGTGCTCATGGTGCATAAAACAGTAGCGTGCTATACCGCTTACGGGTCGAATTGAGTTCCGACCTCGACGAGCCGTGGGGTTCACCCCCACGGGTTGCGCAACCCGTGGGGGTG
>JAYVXO010000164.1:0-14411 GCA_043785105.1 Fimbriiglobus sp. | reverse complement strand
GTCCTCCGAGGGTGCATTCGCTCGGAGGACTCACGTCCCCCGCTCAGGAAGAACTCAGAATTGCAATCGAGAGGGTGCCGATTCAATCACTTCGAGTCCGCCGAGAAGCCGCCGACGGATCCGCCGTCGCGGAGTTTGTCGAAGTCGAAGCCCTCGATGCTTGTCGTCGGTACGATCACGCCGTTCACCAATTGCCCGGCCAGAGTCCGTTGGTATTGGGTGTCGAACTTCGTCGGGTTTAACAAGTCGAGTCTTGGGTCGAAGGCGACGATGCTGAAGGCACTGCCACGCGGAGCCGACACCAGGATTGACCGGCGAGCGCCGGTGCCATCTTGGCTGCCACCGAAGGCAACACCACTGACCCCGGTGTTGAAACCGTTATCACCCGATTGGTTGTCCACCAACCCACTCGGCGGATCGAACGCGAAGAACCCGACGAACGGCTGGTTGAACAACTGCGCCGGTTGATCGCTGCCCTTGAACACCTGAATGTGCGGGCCGCCGCCGGTACCGGGGGCGGTCAACAAGTCCGCGAACGTGTCGCCGTCGTACCGACCCACATCGACGAACACGCCGCCGCGGAAGTTGGAATCGTAAGCGAAGAAGTCGCGGATCGTCGCGCCGGTTTTGCCGTCGTACACCCGAACTCGTGGCCCCCCGCCGACCCCCGCCCCGACGACAATGTCCGGCACGCCGTCCCCGTTCACGTCCCCGACCGCGACGATCACGCCCGTTCGCAACGACGATTCAAACGGGAAGAAGTTAAACAACTCGGGGCGGTAGGGGACGGCATTGGAGTACGGGTCGCTAATTGCCGGGTCGATGCGGTAAACCGAGACACGCGGGCCGCCACCGACGCCCGCTGACACGACGATTTCCGCCCGCCCGTCGTTGTCGAAGTCACCCGTGGAAACGTTGATGCCGCCACGGAAGCCGACTTCAAACGGGAAGAACTGCGCGATGATGTCGGACGGCAGCAAGCGGCTCAAATCGAGCGGATCCGCATTCCCCGTCAGCCGGGACCCGCGCACGATCGTGACGATCGGCGTATCGCCCGCGCCGTTGGCGATGATTAAGTCGGGGATGCCGTCCCCGTCCACGTTCGCCAGCGTGACGTGCGGGGCGCCGTAGGGCGTTGTCGAATTGGCGGTCACGGGGGTCACGACAAACGGGTTCGTGATGATGCCGTTGCCGAGCAGCTTCGAGTTGATGGCGACCGCATTGCCGGTGCCCACGCTCTGTTGCGAAAACTGCACGCGCACGGCGAACGAGTTCGTGTCGTTGGCACCCACGCGCGGCCCGGTTTGCACGGCGAACGCTTCCGCGCGTAACCCGCCGAGGCCTTCAATCGACGTGAAAATCAAGTTCTGGAACGCCGTACCGGGGAACGAGTACGTCCCGTTGCCCACGCCTTGTGCCGTGAAATTGGTGTTGGTAATGCCAACGAACTGCGGGTTCAGGGAATCGAACGGGGCGAACGCCTGGCCGTCCGTAACAACCGGCCCGTTCCCGTTCACCACGAGTACGGCCCCCAGCAGCGGCCGAACCGTGAAGGTGTCTTTCGACACGTTATCCAATAGGTCGGCGGGGGTGTTCGGCCCCGCCCGGCCCAGGGTCACTTGAGACGCCTTTGCTTCGGCGACAAAGTAGATTGCCGTGGACTGGTTCGCGCTGCGATCAACGCCCACGAAGACCTGAACCGTGCCGGTGCCGACGTTGAACAAGTTCTTCAACGTCGCCGGATCCACGTTGGCTTTGCTGGTCGCGCGCGGATCATCGGCCGTGAAGTCAGCGCCGGTTGTGAGCGTCACTTTGCCATTGTTGCCGACCGCGATCGCGGTTCGGGTCGGGTCTTCAAACCGGATGAACAATGCACTCTTGTCCCGGACCCGGACTTCACCGCCAGTCAGGTCCGCGAAGAGTTCAGCGGTGCCATCCGTCAGCGTGTTGCCCGATTGATCGAGTTGGAAGACTCCGGCGCCCGTCAGGTACAGTTTCGTCGTCGTCAACGATGTCTTGTCTACAGGTTGCGTAACACCGTTGGCGAGTTGTAACACGATCGGGGCACTTGGCGCGGTGACGTTCGCTGCGAACACCACGTTGTTCGTCTTCAAATTGATCGCCCCACCGACCGTGTAGTTCGTCACAGCGCTGCCACCGGAAGCATCCACTTGTCCGTTGAACGTGGTTTGCCCGCTCCCGACGAGTTGTTGCACCGTCACTGCTTTCACTCTCGCAGCGAACGTCACGTTTCGGCCATCGACAATGGTGAAGGCGTTGATCGCGTTGACATCCTGTGACGGCAACGCCCTCGTGAACGTCACGTCCGTATTCGGCCCGCCGACAACCAGGTTCGAGCCAGCTTCGATCGGATCGACGGTGTTGTTGAAGGTGATGCTTCCGCCCGTAGCGAGAAACTGTGTGTTCTTGTTGCTGAACAGCACGACATCGTTGTACTTCTGCACGCCACTGGTGCGGACGTACCCGCCGTTGATGCGGGTGGTTCCGGAGGCGTCCGTGACGAGCGAACTGAGCGGGGTAGTTTGGCCGATCGTCTGCTCGAAAATCGTGTCCCCTGCGCTGTTCGCCGTCAGTCCGCCGGGGCCGTTCAGCGACCCCGTGAAGCGAATCGAGCTAGCCGCAACCGTGGCGATTCCACCGCTGAACACGACCGGCCCGGTGTTGCCTTGCAAGAACCCGCCGCCTGCGGTGATGGTGGCCGCACCGATGGTCAACGTCTTCGCGTTCTGCACCGTGATGGCGCCGCCTGCTTTCACAGCCACGGCGGCAATGCTGGCCGATTGCGTGTCGATCAACAAGTCCCCGGTCACAGCAACCGGCCCGGTCACGGCCACCAGATCGGTGCCCGTGCCGGTGCGGATGGTCAGGTTCGTGTTGAGGTGGTTGTTGTCGGCCTTGGTCACGGTGATGGTGTCGTTGCCCTCTTTGCTCGACGTGTCCAGGATGACGTTGGTGTTCGCCCACAGCCCGACTTTCGTGGTGGTGGGACCGGACAGGATCAGCGCGGGATTTTTGCCGCCTGCGGTCACATCGAACCCGGTGGTAATGTCAAGGCTATCATCCGTCGTGACGAAGCCGATGTTGACGGTCGCCATCCCGGTGATGTCCACTTGGGAAGTGGTTTCGAGGTTCAGGAAGGTGATCGGTTGGTTGTCCACGTTAACAACGCCCGCGACTCCACTACCCGCAGCAGTTGTGTAGTTGGCCACATTCCCCGCACCAAGGATGCACAGATTATCCGTGCCGTTGCCGCCGTCGAACACGATGCCGCCGGGTGGTACCGGCGAGCCGTTTGCGTAGCTGACGATCAGCGTGTCCGAGCCGTCCAACCCGTTGAACCGGAAGCTCGTCGCGCCGATCGCTTCGACCTTCACGAGTCCGGTGAACTGGTATTCCAGCGGCCCACTCGCGGTACGGCGAACGGTCAGCACGTCGTTGCCGTTCGTGCCACTCAGCGTGATTGCCGCCGGGTTGAGCAACCGCACCGTTTCCATGTCGAGATACGTCACCGCAGCCCCCGCCGTGGAGAACGAGTTCGGCGTAGCGGTCACGTTTTTCCCTTCAGCGAAGAATTCCAACGTGTCCCCGGTGACAGTCGCCGTCGGCGCTTTGCCATCAAGCGTGACCGGCGTGGTGTACCCGGTCACCCGGAAGGTGTCGTTGCCAGTCCCGCCGTTCACGGTCGTGTTCGTGGCCAAGATTACAGCGTTCCGCAAATCGGCGACAGCCCCGGCGTTGTTGGCACCAAATTGAATGGCAATCGTGCCCGCCGCCTGCAACGTCGCCCCGGCATTCGCCGTGACGTTTTGACCCGCGTTCAATGCAATCGTATTAATCGCAACCACAGAGCCGGTCACCAAAAGATCGGTGGCCACGGTCACGGCCAAGCTGCCGACATTCGCCGACAGCAGTGTCATGGCGTTGACATCAACCAGTGACACCGCGTTGCCACTGACAATTGCGACCGTGTTGAAGTCGTTGGTCGGCAAGTTCAGCGTGATGGAATTCGCAGCACCGGCGGCGAGCGTTGTGGTACCCGCCACCGTGATCGTTGCGGTTTGCGTCATCGCGCCCGAACTCGTGACCGTGAAGTTGCCGGACACCGTCGCGCCGGCAATGACGATGGCGTTTTTATCGACTAGGGTGACGTTCTTGCCGCTGACAATTGCGATCGCCGAGAAGTCGTTGTTCGCGTTGTCCAGGGTGATGTCGTTGGCCGCCCCAGCCGTGATCGTCGTGCGACCTGTCACTACGAGAGGGCCAAGTTGTGTCACCGCGCCATTCGTGATGAGGTCGAAGGTGCCACCAATTGTCCCGGAAACTTCGACACCAGTTGAATTGGTGTAGGCCACTTTGCCTGTGGTGACTGCAAAGAGGGACGGCGATTTGTTCCCCGGATTCGTCAGGGTGTAATCGCCCGTGTTCCCGGTCAGACCCAGGAAGAGGTTCGACGTTGTGATCGGTGCGGATTGTGTGGCGGACGTGTTGGCCGCGAGACCGACGATGAATGCCGTACTCAGCGGGGCATTGATGGCAATGGTCTGTGCGGTGTAAGTGACGGAGCCGCTCGAATTGACCGACCCGGCTTGCGTGATGTTGGCCAGTGGTTGCCCATTGTCACCAACGCCAATAGTCGATGTGACATCCACCAACTTGTTGATGGTCATCGTGTCGGCGGCGTTGCCGCGATTGAATATGAGCAAGCCGTTTGCGGCAAGCCCGGTGAAGATCGTGGGTAGGAACGTGGCGCCCGTGCTGCGGATTTGCGCCGTGTTGTTCCCGGTGCCGCCCGCGTCTTCTTCCAGCACCGCGTTACTTGGTCCGGCAGGCAAGTTGAAGGTCAGCCCGTTCACGGACGTGACCGCCAGTAACACCGGCTCTTCGATGGCCTTGTAATTCACCACGCCGAACCCGGCGAAGTCGATCTTGCCGTCACTGCCGTTGATAAACGTGTTCGTGATCTGCGTGAAGGTTCCGCTTGTAAAGCTGATCGCATCACCGGGGCTTGTTGCCGGGCCATTGCCGTTGAACGTGATGCCGCCGGCGGGGATCGGGTTGCCGCCACTGAAATCGACTTGCAGCGTATCCTTGCCGTTGGTGCCGTTCAGCAAAATCGGGGTGGTACCGAACGCATCGCGGGCAATCAAGTTTCCGTTCAGGAACAGATCGACGAAGCCCCCGTTGCGAACGATGCGGTAATCACCCGAAACCGTGGCGTCGTAGGTGCGGACGGGGTTGTCGTCGTTGACGATGGTAATCGTGTGGGTACTCGGTGCGGCCAGTGCGATTTGCCCGCCGGTGCCGTCCGCCGTGAGCGTCAGTGGCAGCACGATGGTCTCGTCGCCTTCGTCGGTCAGGTCTTCGGTGATGGCCACGGAGACCGGCTGCACGAACGACGCGCCGGTAGCGGGGGCGTAGGTCAAAACAGTTGGCGTGGCGAACGTGTAATCACCGGCTACAGGTGGCCCAAGTGTTGTCGTGCCGCCGTTGCCCACCGACACCACCGCCGGTTTCCCTAACGCCACCGGACCAACGCCAACGGTGACCAACGTCAACACCACGTTGACCGAGACCGTCACGTTGTTTTCTGAAACGCTTTGGGCCGCGGCACTGTAGGCGAACGTCGCAAAGTCGTTGTCGAGAATCGTGCCGACGGCGCTGGTCGGGTTCACCGACACGGCTCGCCCGCTGGCGGCGAGTTTGGCCAAATTCACGCTGAGGTTTTCCGCGCCCTGAACAATCCGATCGTCCACCGTGAACACGGCGACTGTTGCCGTGGTCGTCAACGCGGGGAAGGTGATTAGTTTCCCGGCTAGCGGCGTGTAGCGTGAGCCTGTAGTCGTGAGATCGGCCGTCGAAGCTTCGACCGTCACGGCCACATCAACCGGGTTCGACAACGTCAGGTTGAAGACGAGGTTGCCGCCTTCCGTCACGGTCGCCGGGCTGATCGAGAGGACGGCTTTGTCGTCGTTCACGATCGTGCCCGTGGCGGTATTGGTGGTGACAATATTACTCGACAGAATCGTCACGTCGGTCGGCTTCGCGTTGCTCAGCGCGACCTTGAACGTCTCGTCCAGTTCGACAATATTGTCGTCCACGACTGACACGAAGAACGATTGCGATTCGTTCGCGGTGCCGACGAAGGTTAGTGTTCCCGTCGCCGAAACGTAATCGTTGTTCGCAATTAACGCAGTGCCGTCGGCTGTTTTGAAATCGACCTTGAACCCGCCCTGAACGGGGTTGCTCGAAACCACCGTGAACTTCATCGGGCCGGCGGCTTCAAATTGGCTGACATCGGCGATGGTCAAGATCGTGGAGTCGTCGTTCAAGATCGTGCCGACGGCGGTGGCGGTCGCGTCGATCTTGCTGGCGACAATTAACACGTTGGTCGGGGTGACCGGCCCCAACGCCACTTTGAAGGTCTCGTCCGGTTCCACGATGTTGTCGTTGACCGGATTCACGGTGAACGTCTGCGTTTCACCGGCGTTGCCGACGAACGTGACGAACGTCCCCGGCACGGTGTAATCCGCGTTGGTCGTGGTGCCGTTCGTGATCGTGTAATTCAACTTGAACCCGGCTTCGACGGCGTTCGTCAACGTCACCGTGAACGTCATCGGCCCGCCCGCTTCGGACTGGCTCACGTTCGCAACCGTGACCGCACTGCTGTCGTCATTTTGAATCGTGCCAGTACCAATGGCGGTCGTTACAAAGGCGGACGTGGCTATCAGCGGGTTGGTCGGGGCGACGTTGCTCAGTTGAACCGTGAACGTTTCGTCGGCTTCGACGATGGCGTCGTTGATGATCGTGACAAGGAAGGATTGCGTTTCCCCGGCGGTGCCCGCAAAGGTCAGCGTTCCGGCGGCAAACGTGTAGTCGATGTTGTTCTTCGCCGTGCCCGCCGCCGTGGCGAAGTCCACTTTGAACCCACCCTGCACGGCGTTGCTGGACGTGACCGTGAACTTCATCGTCGCTACGTTTTCCAGCTGCGCAACGTTGGCGATCGTCAGCGTCGTCTGGTCGTCGTTGACGATCGTCCCGGTGCCGACGTTGTCCGTCGCGGAGATCGTGACCGTGCCCCGCCCGCCATTGCTGAGGCCGCCCAGTGTTGCCGTGAACGTCTCGTCCGCTTCCACAATGGTGTCGGCGGTCGTTGCGACGTTGACAGTTTGACTGACGCTACCGGCTGGGAACGTAACGAGTTGGCTGACGAGACTCGTGTAATCCGTGCCGCCGGTCGCCGTCCCGTCCGCCGTGGTCACCGTCACGGACGTGGTCACATCGACGGGGTTGGTCAAACTCACCGTGAACGTGATCGGGCTGCCTTCGACGGCGTTGGCGGTCTTGCTGATCTTGAACGCCGCCGCGTCGTCGTTGAGAATCGTCCCGGTTGCGGTCTTGGCGAGGATCGTGTCTCCGGCGGAGGGGTTCGACAGGATCACGGAGAACGTTTCGTCGGCCTCGACCAAGACATCGCCGTTAATCGTCACGCTGATCGTTTTTGACGTGTCACCGGCATTGAACGTCAGCTTGCCAGCAGTGGCCACGTAATCAATGACTGCGTTGGCCGTGCCGTCTGCGGTGGCGAAATCCACCGTCACAACGCCGGGCGACGCGGCATCCAACGTGACCGTGAAGGTCATTGTCGTGGTGCCCGCGTTGCCCTCGAATTGGGGGGCGGGATTACTGATGCTGATGACGACGGGGTTGGTGCGGTCTTCGAGTTGCAAGAATCGCAGGGGGGACTGCGGCCGACGACGGAAACGGTTCTTGGTGATCGTGCGTGGAAACAAGTTGCGGAGCCAGATGCGGAACATGATGATTTCGACTCCAAACTTCAGGGGCAGTTCCAGGTGATCGGCGGGGATGAATCATTCACGGGATGTCGCCGGGTCGCGCAGCGGAAACTGTGCTACCGATAAAAATGAATTCTTTGACCCAAAAGGGCAATCGGAATCCCGGACTCAAATTGAATTACCGAGATTCCCCGATCGACAAAGAGCGCGCAAGTCAATTAACCCCACCGCCTGCACTGCCCGGATGTCGTGAATGACCGCTGAACGGTCACAACTATTCGCGCTAAATTTGGGGCCAGTTCACTGCACATCACGCAAAAGTCAGACCGAGTGCCATCCCCGCGACACCCGGTTATGACGACGAAGTGAACCCCACAGTTTGCCGCAGTTGGCGTTACCGAACGAATTCTTCACATGGATTGGGTGGTGTCGCTTTCGCCGGGAAGAAACCACTTTTCACTACCCACTACCCACTTTTCACAATCCACTACTCGCCACGCGGATTGTAATCGTTACAATTGGCGAAACCTCGAATTTCGTCTCCGCTTCGCTATTCATGCCATCCTGCCATAACTTCTCGACGACACGGAAGGGCTTGCCATGCAAACCGAACAATCGCTAACGGATGAGCGGATGTTGGTCGATCTCGAATCGGAAGTTCGACCGCTCGTCGAGACGATTCGGACCGATCTGGCTTGTCTGATGACCGCAACGGGGCAAGAAACCGTCGAAAAGTTCTTTGCGATTGCGCCGGTCGAAGCCTGTGTTCGCCTGGCGGATGCCTGGGCGTTGGCGGTTGCGGTCGGTCTGGACATGGACACGTTTCGGGACCGCTTTGATCCGGAAGCCCAATTCTTAATCGACCTCGTCACCTCAATCTACACGGACTCGCTCTCGGCTCACGCTGGAATTTTGTGTGATATGCACGAACTCACCCGCCTCATCGACGACTCCGAATTCGATACCACCAGCGAGTGAACCAATCCGCATGAGACCAGCCCGTACCAAACAACTCCCGTGGCCCGAGTTGCTGGCTCGCCGCGAAGCCCATCGCGTGGCAGGGGAAACCGTTGTCTGGACGAACGGCACCTTCGATTTGTTGCACCCCGGTCACGTCAGCAGTCTGCAATCTGCCCGACAACTTGGCGCCGTTCTCATCGTCGGGTTGAACAGCGATGCGTCCGTGCGGAGTTACAAAGGGCCGTCGCGGCCCATTCTGACGCAAGATGAACGGGCCGTCATGGTGTGTGCGCTGGAATGCGTTGATTACGTGCTGATCTTCGAGGAACCCACGCCGGAAGTGGCACTCGCCAAACTGAAACCGGACATCCACTGCAAAGGTGCCGAGTACGCCCCGCCCCACGGTCGCCCCGTACCGGAAGCCGAACTCGTGCGAAGTTACGGCGGGCGAATCGAGTTCCTGCCGCTAGTGCCGGGCATCAGCACAACGGAACTGCTGAAGCGAATCCGCGACAAAGGCTAACCCAAGAGTATCAATCCGAATTGCAAAATGCGAGGCACCCGTCTGTTGGGTGCCTCTTCGTTAGCCGACTCTGACTCGCTTCCGGGGTGCATCATCGCTTGGTTCGATTCTGAAGCAGCATCCACTCGTACAAGTCGGGCAGGGCGTAGGCTCGGTCCGGGCAGTCGTTGTGGCCGACGCCGATGAATTCCTGATACAACGGCTGGCCGCCAGAATCCTTGATGGCTTGAACCATTTCTCTCGATTGCTGCGCCGGGATCAGCTTGTCCGCATCACCATGAAAGCACCAGCACGGGATGTCTTTGAGCCGTGCTGCTGATTTCGTGTCCCCGCCGTGGCAGATTGGAGCGATCGCAGCCCAGCGTTTGGGGTCGGCCGTCGCAAGACTCCACGTCCCTGGCCCCCCATCGAAACGCCGGTGAGCGTGACCCGATTCGTGTCGATGCAATAATCGCGTTGCACCTGATCCAAGATCGCCAACGCACGTTTTCCGCCACCGGATTCGGCTGTCCAGTCTTCGCCTTCTCGCGCCTGGGGGAAGACCACGATGAACGGGAAATCCTCGCTCTTCTCCCGAATGGATTTCGCCAATCCGTATTGGATTGCAAGTTGGCCGTCCGTTCCTCGCGAGCCTGCACCGTGCAACGAGAGGATCGTAGGGTAGGGTTTGGTGCCGTCGTAGCTCTGGGGAACGAATACGACATACTTCGATTCGGAACCGTCCGATGAGTGATACGTCTTCTCCACAAATCCCAAACCCGGTCGGGTCGCAACTGTTGCCGGTTTGGCGATGGGTTCCGCCTTTTTCGCAGGCAAAGCCAGTGCCGCGACGATCGGTTTCATCTCGTCAGCCGGGACGTTCTTCCGCGCCGCATCCACCAGTACCCGAGTCATGTGCAACAGTTCGTCCGGCGGCGGGCTGCCGATCCACCGTTTGCGAATTGTGCCGTGATGGTCAATCAGGTACAAGGCGGGAAAGCCGACGACCTTCCAGTCCTTCGTAATCGTCGGTTTTTTATCGACCTGATCGCGGAATGAGCGCCACGTCATACTGGTTTGGACGACGGCGGCACGCGCGCTCGGAATGTTGGTATCGCAGTTGACGCCGACGATGTCGAACGGTTGCCCCTGAAACGTCTTGGCCAACGCAACTTCGTGCGGGATCAACTTCATGCATGGGAAGCACCATGTCGCCCAGAAGTTCATCAGTACCACTCGGCCACGGTAGGCGCTCAGCTTCATCGGCTTGTCGTCCAGATCGAAGCCCACGATTTCGGGTGCCAGCATCCCGATGGCGCGAGATCGCAGCTCGCCGAGTTGGCGCTGAGCCTCGAACCGATGGGTCTCTTCGATCCCCTTCGCTTGGTAGTCCTGCTGACCATCGAACTCGGCGAGGAACTGCTCGAAGAGTGCTTCGGCTTCGGCCTGCCGATCTTCACCGTTTGCTTGCACGATCGACGCCAAGGCGAACGAAGCCGTACAGCGGGTCCAACGATCCTGATTGACCTGAACGATGGCGCGGAGGTGTCGCTCGTAGGGCAGGGTCCAAGTCGCGGCTTCGCACAGACCACCGCAGAAGTGAGCGATGTGGGGACTGGAGGCGTATTTGTCCGCAATCAGATCGGCGGCTTCAGTGTAGATCGCTGGTGGGTTTCCATCCTCATCGGGCCTCGTGGTCGAGCAGACCGCAGCGAGCAATCGCCCGGTCTTGGGGTGGTCGGGGCTTTGGCGAGCGCGGGCGAGAAATACCGGCGCGAGGTTTCGCAACGGCTTCCAATCCCCCGACACGCCCCGGTCGAACGCCTTGTCGAGATGGTCGAGATCGGCTGTTTCGATCTGTCGAGCGAGTTGCTGATTGGCCACTGTCCCTGCGGGCGACATCGGCGCGCGCGTGGATGCCATGAGCAGGGCAGAAAGCTCGCCGACCGTGCCGGGATGTTTTTTGGCCACGTCGAGACATCGTGCCGCCAAGTCGTTCTTTTCGTCGGCAGTCTTTTTTTCGTCCGGTCGCTGCCCGGCAGCGTCCCAGTCCGATCGGACCGCCCAGAAATCGCGGATATCAATTGGCTGCCGGAGCACGAACAACCAAATCAAAAAGAACCCGATGACGGCGGATGTCCCGGCCAGAAGGAAAAGTCCGATGCCGAGACGACGGAGATTGCGCCACGAGAGCATGTCGCACCTGAAAGGGGAATAGGTAAGATCTGACCGAGCCGCGCCCGGCTGCTGCCGGGTATTCGCCGCCCGCTTCAGAATCTTGTCCATCCCTCGCCATTATCCAATTTCAGGCGTTCCGCGAAACAGTGCCCACAGCAACCAGATCGTCAGGCCGCACGCCACGCGGCAACTTACTTGGACGGAGACCCACCACGCGGTCCAACTGACGGTTTGGCCGAGGTAGGCGAGACTCTTTTTCACTTCTTGATCGACGATGCGGTGCGGGTTGACGTAGCCCAATGTCATGGCGCGGATGGCGGGAGTTTTCCACGACCCGAGCCAGTGTTCGGCTTTGTCGAGGTACATTTCGGTCTCACTCCGGTTGAACCGCCCGACGCGGATTAAGAAGTAGACATCGACCGCGACCATCGGCGCGATGGCGACCACCAGAATCGTGCATTTCCACCAATACCCCAGCACTTCGGAGCCGGCGAGCGTGGCCGTCGGCCAGATCAGTCGGGAGCAAATCATTTGCACTAAAGTCAACGCAATCGCCACCGCAAGTGGGCGGATCACTTCGGCAGTGACCAAGACGCCGTGGTGTTGTTTCATGCGATCCAGTAACTTCGGCCAACGCCCTCGCACCGCTAGTAAAACGCGAATGGTGTCCCAATACACCGTGTACCGACGGGCGAAACTGAGCAGCAGCATCACCGCGAGGTAGAAGTCGAAAAGGCGAATCAGGTTAATCGTTTCAAACCGCGTCATTTATGTCGCAAGTACCAAAAGGAGATTGAAGAAACAATTTATGAAATTATCGGCTCGTGGCAGGTGCGATCTTGAGTTTCTTTTCGATCGTCGGATTATGTTTCCGGTTCATTACATCTTTCCATCGCTGCAACCCACTCTTCTTGTGGAATGTGAATTATAGTTGACAGGGTTCGCCCGCCGGGTAGCCTAAAGTTCCCGTTCATCCTTTACGGTTTGAGTGCTGTGATGCGTCCCCTCGCTTCACGGCATGGAATGCTTGGCATCCCCGGCCACCCCCAATGGTGATGAGGATGCGTTGACTATGACAGACACGAATACAACGCCTGCGGTTGCATCGACCTCGGCCGCGCCAGATTCCTCGGCCCCCACCGATGGGTTTGGCAGCGACCGACGTAAGCGCAACATCCCGGTTGCGACGGACCGCCGTCGCGCCGCGAACGCAGCGGAAAAACGCAAAAAGAGCGAACGTCGGCGGCTCATCGACCCCACGACGTGCGAGCGCGATTACACCGATCATGAAACCGACTTCATGAAGGCAATGGATCGCTACAAGCGAGATAATCGCCGCCCCTTCCCGACTTGGAGTGAAGTCCTCGAAGTGCTTCATTCGATGGGCTACCGCAAAGTGGCCGAAGCAACCGATTTGCCCGGCGCGAAGCGGACCTCAACGGGTGAACTGATACCCGCGTCTGCGAAGACGGCGGAGTAGCAGTCGGATGCCGTGACGAATTCGGTTCGTCGGGTTGTGCGACCTTACGTTCTGATCCGGTCTGACCTCGACAGGGATGTCGGCGATGCATTTATTCGTCAGTGCCGGCGAACCGAGTGGCGATCTTCACGGCGCGAATCTGGTCGAGATTCTGCGCCATTATGAGCCGAATATCAAGATTGTCGGTCTCGGCGGGGACAAGATGGCCGCCGCCGGGGTGGATTTGCATTACCCGCTCACGGATCTCGCCGTGATGTGGATCGGACGCGCACTCATTCGATTACCCACATTTTTACGCATTGCCCGCCAAGCCGAGGTTTACTTCCGCACGCACCGGCCGGATGCCGTGATCGTCATTGACTACCCCGGCTTCCACTGGGCACTGGCCAAGCGGGCGCACCGGGCTGGCATCCCCGTTTATTACTTCGTGCCACCACAACTTTGGGCCTGGGCCGGTTGGCGTGTGACGAAAATGCAACGCTGGGTGAAGACGGTCCTCACGGCGTTGCCGTTTGAAGAAAAATGGTACCGCGATCGGGGCGTCAACACCCATTACATTGGCCACCCGTACTTCGACGAACTCGCGGAACAGAAACTGGACCAGGGGTACGTTGATTCACAACGCCGACCCGATTCGCCATTGGTGACGTTGCTACCCGGCAGCCGTGGCCAAGAAGTGACAGCGAATTTCCCCCTGATGATGGCCGCCGCCCACAAGATTCAAGCGGCAGTTCCCAACGTCCGATTCTGCGTGGCTGCATTCAAAGAATCGCAAGCCGCCGTCGTCCGCGAAATGCTACTGGGAAGTGGATTACCGATCGAAGTGCAGATCGGGCGAACTCCGGAATTGATCGAAGCCGCCGATGCGTGTCTTGCCGTCTCGGGGTCGATCGGGTTGGAGTTGATGTACCGGCTGAAGCCTACCGTCGTCGTCTACCGCGTCACGCCGTTTGGCCGGTTCGTGAGCCGGCAATTCATGACCTGCAAATACATCAGCCTCGTGAATTTGCTGGCGGATGAAGCACTATTTCCAGAGTACCTGACGAAGACCGACAACAGTGATGAAATCGCCAGCCACATCATCGGGTGGTTGAAGTCACCCGCCTCGCGGGATGCCGTCGTCGAGCGGTTACGAGTCCTCCGCGAACGAGTCGCCATACCCGGCGCGTGCGAGCGGGCAGCCGCATTTCTCCTGAACGAATTGCGCCCCAAGCCACGCTAACCCGGATTGTTCACCACGAATCAGACGAATCTTGTCTGTACCATGAGCTGTGCCAGTCACGGGTGAGCGTCACATTTGTTGGTGAGAGTTTGCACACAGTTTGTCGGATTTCAGGCTGAAAGCCTGGGAGCACTCAGCCTGTCATTTACACACATCTTTTTTTGGCCCGGAGGCGAGGACGTTCTCCGCGATCAGGAAATCGGACAGACGACGCAGGCCCCACCAGAGCGATTGCGGTCCGGGTGGGCCATCCCC
>JAYVXO010000163.1:0-4664 GCA_043785105.1 Fimbriiglobus sp. | reverse complement strand
TACCATCGACTCGCGCTGAGTGGGAGTTGTGTGTGATCGTTCGCAAAATTAGAACGCTAGCTTCATGCCGCGTAACCGCGTCACGGTTTCGATCATCAACGCATCCTCTTCCGCTTCATTGTGGGCGATGTACGTGACGGAGAACCGCAGGAACGCCCCCGCATCATCCCACGGTACACAGCACACCGACTGTTCGGTGATGAGGTATTGCGATGCCTCTTCCGCGTTCGCAAATTGGCAATCACCTGCAGCGGTGGGCGCTTTGGCGTAAAGGAAATAGGTGCCGCCCGGCATTGTGACTGCGAACCCCACCGCCTTCAACGCGGCCACAAGCTTTTCGAGGCGGCGCTGATATTTCGCATTAATTTGCAGCGGAATCTCGGGGTGACTTAGGGCTTCGGCACCAGCGAGTTGAACGGCCATGAACTGCCCGCTATCGCTATTATCTTTCACGTCGGCATAGGCTTGCACAATCTTCGGGTGGCCGCACACCCAGCCCAGGCGCCAGCCGATCATGTTGAAACCCTTCGACATCGAATGCACTTCGATGCCGACATCTTTCGCGCCGTCCACTTCCAAAAAGCTGAGCGGCGCCCCGTTGTACGTCAGCAGAATATGGGCAGCATCTTGCATAACGATGACTTGGTTCACTCTCGCAAAATCGACGACTCGCTTATAAAAGTCCTTCGTGGCCACCGCACCCGTCGGCGAGTTCGGGTAGTTAATCACCAGCAGTTTCGCCCGCTTCTTGATGTCGGCTGGAATGCCATCGAGATCCGGGAAGAACCCATTTTCCGCCCGTAACGGCAACCGATGCACCTCGCCGCCGTAATACCGCGTGTGCGTCCCGGCGACCGGATAACCCGGCACGGTCATCAACGTGACATCGCCGGGGTTGATAAAACACGCTGGCAGCATGGCATAAGCGGGCTTCGAGCCGATGCAGTGACACACCTCGGTCACCGGGTCCAGCGTCACACCAAACTGACGGGCCATGAACGCCGCAGCCGCTTCTTTGTAAGCGGCAATCCCGTTGTCCGCATACCCGCGATTCTCCACCCGATCGACTTCCGCCTTCATCCGATCCCGCACCACTGCGTGCGCCATGTCATCGTTTTCACCGATGCCAAAGTCGAGCAACTGCTGATCCGGGTAGTCTGCCAGTGCCTTGCGTTTGGCCCGCTTAATCTTCTCAAACTTGTAAATCTCCGTGCCCTTCCCGTAGGCCGCACCGCCAATACGCGCCGCAAACAACGACTGAAACCACGGATCACCAGACATGGAGCGAACCCCTTTCAAGAGCAAAATATCAAACTATTCGAGGCCAATCTTCCGATCACTTGGCTAGTCCCTAATTCGGATGATACGGAGGATGAATGCCAACGCCATCCACTAGAGTTCAGCGGCTACCGATCCCGCAAACCGATTGCCGAATCATACGGAACTCCCCAAGTTTGGCGGACACGGAGTTAAGGGTGGAAAGCCTCTTTCAGGTGATGACCAAGAGCGACTGTTTCTGAATGTGAGCCAACCTAAAAAGCGGCGGCGTTGATTGCCAAGGAATCGGTATGAGGTACGATGTGATTCATCGCCTGTCTGCGGATTTTCCAGTAGCTGATCGACGGTTTACGTCCGGCCTTCGTGGTAAAATTCCTCGGCTGAGTGTAATCAGGTCATTGTAAGTCTACCTAATGGCAGTTGCCGGAAGCTTAAAAACAAGGGATAAACGTAGATATGAACTACATCGACCCGCACATTCACATGATTTCGCGGACTACGGATGACTACCAGCGGATGGCTTACGCGCAGTGTGCGGCGGTTTCGGAGCCGGCGTTTTGGGCGGGGTTTGATCGGGGGTCGGCGGTCGCGTTTCATGACTACTTCCGGCAACTGACGGAGTTTGAACCGAAGCGGGCGGCGCTGTTTGGCATCAAGCACTATTGCTGGCTGTGTATCAATGCCAAGGAGGCGGATAACGTCAGTTTGTCGCGGGAAGTCATTGCGTTGATCCCGGAGTTTTTAAGCCGGCCGAACGTGCTTGGCATCGGCGAAATCGGACTGAATAAGAACACCGGCAACGAAGCGATCATCTTCCAAGAACATCTCGACTTGGCGATGAAGACCGATGAGTTAGTCCTCATTCACACACCGCACCTAGAAGACAAGTTCAAGGGGACGCGGATGATTATCGACATGCTGAAAAACGACCCGCGGGTGAAACCTCAGCGGGTGTGCGTCGATCACGTCGAAGAACACACGGTGCGGTTGGCGCTGGACAACGGGTTCTGGTGCGGGATGACGTTGTACCCGACGACGAAATGCACGCCGGCGCGGGCGGTGGACGTTCTCGAAATGGTCGGCACCGACCGCATCATGGTCAACTCGGCGGGGGATTGGGGCAAGTCCGACCCGCTAGCGGTGCCGGAATTGATTCAAGAAATGAAGCGCCGCGGGCACCCCGAAGCAATAATTAAGAAGGTGGTCTACGACAACCCGCTGGAGTTCTGGCGGCAAGCGAAGAACTGGAAAGAGCCGGTAACTCTGTAGCCCGAGGAACACGGAATATGTGCGCCCGCATTGCTTACTTGATTCTCGCGGCGCTGTTCACGTTCATCGTGGTGACGGTGGCCGCGTTTGTTTACTTGGAGTGGTGGCAGGCTTTGCTAGCCTCAGCGACGACGTTCCTGTTGCTCGTGATCTGGACGAAGTTTTACATCACCCGGAGTCTCGGGAATCTCAAGAATCTCGCCAAGGGACTGTTCGATGGCAAGAGCAGCGTGCTTCGCAATTCCACGGCGGACATTCACACGGTGAAGCCGACTGAGATACCCACGTCAGTCCGGGAATGGGCCGCAAAGGTAAACGATCGCGGCAACGAGGAAGACTTCGACGACGACGACCGGGCCGACGCGGAAGCTCTGCTTTACGACTGCCAATGGGTGGAAATCGAGGCGACGATTTTCCCGGACGCGAGTCAGGCGAAAGAAATGCAGCTCTGGGATGTCGATGACTTGCGGCTGGTTCCGTTCGATGCACCGAAGTCATCGTTTGGCAACCAAGACGACGATGCAGAATTTGAGCTGCACGATTTAGTCGTGATGCGCGATGGTGAGGCGGTCCAATCGGACGATTCCAAGTTTCAAGGGCCGCAACGAGTGCGGTTCAAAGTGGGTGTTCCTCGGGACGTTCGAGAGTTGAAGTTTAAGTATTACTTCGAGCAATTCGGCCACATCAAGCTGCCGACCATTTTGTTACTACCGCCCCGCAATCCTCGCTGAGTGCCGTCGTGTATTTTTTAGGGATTGAAACGTCCTGCGACGAAACCGCTGCGGCAGTCTTCACGGAAGACCGGCGTGTGTTGTCGAGTGTCGTAGCCTCGCAGAACGACCTGCACGCCAAGTTCGGCGGCGTCGTGCCGGAGATCGCCAGTCGTGCGCATCTGCGCAACCTGTTGCCGGTCATCGACGAAGCATTGCACACGGCGGGAATCACACTTCAACAGTTGGGCTGTGTCGCGGTTCACAACACGCCGGGGTTGGTCGGGGCGCTGTTGGTTGGGGTGAGTGCCGCGAAAATGCTGGCGTTGGCACTTGATGTACCGCTCATCGGGGTGAACCACATTGCCGGCCACATTTATGCGTGTCGCCTAGCGGCGGAGCGGGACATCTACCCGTGCGTGGGTCTCGTGGTCAGTGGCGGGCACACGTCGTTGTTTCGTTGTGACACCGCGTTGTCACTCGAACTGATCGGCAACACCCGAGACGACGCGGCTGGGGAAGCGTTCGACAAAGTGGCGGCGATTCTGGGACTCGGGTTCCCCGGCGGCCCGGCTCTGGAACGCGAAGCGAGTCAAGGCAATCCGAAAGCCTACACTTTCCCACGGGCTTTCGGTGCCGATACCCGATTGGAGTTTAGCTTTAGCGGGTTGAAGACGGCGGTACTCTACGCCTGCCACGGGCAGAACATCACGAAAGCCAAGCCACCGCCATCGGGCCAAAAGCGGGCCGATCTCGCGGCCAGTTTTCAAGCCGCCGTGGTGGACATACTCGTGTTGAAGTGCAAGCAAGCGCTGCGGAAAACCGGACTGACACGACTAGCCGTGGGTGGCGGGGTTTGTGCCAATAAACTCTTACGAGCAGAACTTGAAGAAATGTGCCAAAAAGAACAAATCGAGTTGTTCATCCCGCCACTGTCACTCTGCACCGATAACGCCGCGATGGCTGCACTAGCTGTCGAGAAATGGCAACGAGGGGAATTCGCAACTGCCGAACTGGACGCGGAACCGAACTTCGCTTGAAAAAGAAAGCCCACTGGTACCAGTGGGCTTTCTCGGTGTTTACTTTGCAGCCACCACTGGGGCTGGGTTGGCAGCAATCTCTTTTTCTAGCAACCGCTTTTCCAGCTTCTTGCGGCGCTTTTCCCGCTTAATTTTGCGAATACCTGCGGGGTTACCCATGTCACGTCTCCGGTAAATTTTGCGAAAGCCCACCGCTTCGGTGTGCCTAATTTCGCATTAGGTTAACGTAGCGGGTCCGGGCGAAAAAACGAGGTGGGGTAATCAAATCTGGGTATACCTCTAGATTTTGCCACGGGGTTTCTGGTAGGGTTTGTTACCACATTCCTGACTTGGGAGGCAAGGATGCCGACGATCAGTTTCCAGTACG
>JAYVXO010000162.1:0-38391 GCA_043785105.1 Fimbriiglobus sp. | reverse complement strand
CGATATGCCCGCCGCTGATGTTTCGATGCCGACATGAATTGCTCCTAAAGTGTTGGGATTCAATACTATAGAACACGATCCTTTACCGTATGGTCTCTAAGGAAATTCGTTGTTGCACAACGTAGGGTGATGTTAATGCCGTCTCGACAGCGTTTTCCCACGTCGATTGATTGACTGTCCAACCCAACACAATCCCTTTGCCACCATAGTCATCGTTAGGCTTCAATACGAATTGATCTTGATGGGATCGCACATAGGGTATCATATCAATCGGCTGGCCGTTCAAAATCGTGTTTCGTTCCTCGATCAATCGTGTCCATGGAATATGCTCCGCTATTGCATTTAACTGTTGTGATGTAAACATTTCTGCATTCTTCTCGTCGCTAACGACTGCAAAACTCGATTTCTTGAAAAGCAACTTGCACCGAAATGTGTTCACCATACAGACCGCACCATCACGGACGGCGTGCACAACCGGATGATTGATTCCCCCACGTTCGATGAGTTCACTAATCAGGACACGCTTATATATCAATGTAATGTGATAGTCACCACACATGAGTTTTCCGCCAACATATTCCACATCGCGCGGGTCAACATTTCGGACCGAAATGCCAAGGCTACGGAAGTAATCATAGAACAGTACAAATTCACTAAACGTGGGCACTTCTCGCCAGTCGAGTATCGCAATTTGTGGTTGGTCGTTGCGTGTTCCCTTCCATTGCGTATACGAATCGAGGAGTGCGTGTATCACACTTGGCTTACACGGAAGCGGAAAAACGTGGTAGAGGCGTTGAAATTCCTGGAAGACTGGTAGCCCGTAAAACAGGTCCGTCAACGCATCCGAATAGCCTGCACCCGCCGGGGTTTCGGTGTTGAACTCAGTAAATTTTAGTTCGTCGTGGCGTGTGAAAAACGAATCGAATCGGCTTGTTGGACTGGGGCAGCGGAAGCCCGGTTCGATTTCGAGGAGCTGTTCTTCCCAATCATAAAGGCGATATTGCTTGCGAAATTGGTCGTCTGCCAAGGCCCGTTCGTAAGTTTTTTGAAATGCTGGCAACAGCGTTTCGACACGGCTGCGTAGAAAACGATAGTCCGGCTGCGTCAGGAATCGCGGACGAAGGACGTTGCAAACCGGGCGGGTGCCGAACATCAATCCGCGCGCTTCTTGCAAGCCGGAGAGCAGTTCCTGGGAATCGCTCGCCAGACGACCGTGCGTGAGAAGATCGTGATACCGCTGGATGACATCTGGCAACACAGAAGACTCCTCAGTTCGGACCCAGTGATACTGTGAAGTCATACCCGATTAAAATAACTTCGACCAGCGCATTTCTTGAAGTTGTGGCCGCGGGTTTTTCGCAAGTTGGATCACGAGGTCCGCCATCGCGGTCACGCACCAATCAAAATACTTCGGTGTCAGAGAGTTAATGTCCATGTCCGGTGCGGGGTTCATAAAGTCGATAGCGTAGGGCACACCGTCTTTCACGGCCCATTCTACAGTGTTCATATCATAGCCAAGAGCTTGAACCAGCTTCAATGAATCGTCAATGATCCGCTGACGCAACTTCGGTGAAAAATAATCTTCGTCAGGGAGATAACACCGTTGATGTGGGTCGTATGGCATCGGCATCACTTTAGTTTGGCCGACACACATACATCGCACGTACTGATCCCAGTGGATGAATTCTTGCGCGATCATTGTTAGCAATCCCGACGTGTCATAGTAGCGGATAAGTTCTTCAATCGAATGACACACATAGACACCACGCCAGCCGCCGCCGTGGGCATCTTTCAAGATGCAGGGTATTCCGACATGGTCCACAATTGCTTGCCAATCCAGTGGGTAAATCAAGTTGCGCAGGCTTTCACTTTTCACAATTCCCGGCACGTAATCTCGATTCGGAAGCGCCATCGTTTTCGGGTGGGCTAGCCCCAACTTCTTGCAGAGTGCTGAGCCGAAAAACTTGTCGTCTGCCGTCCACATAAACGGGTTGTTAATCACCGCGACGCCATCCAATACCGCTTTTTTTAAGTAACTTCGGTAGTACGGTACTTCGTGTGAGATGCGGTCGATAATAACGCTGTATGGGTTTGGCTCGTCCATTGCCGTGCCACCGAGCTTGATAAACTCGGCTTCGACACCGGCGTGACGGTTGTTGACTTCATCCAGAAATTTTGGCGGCCAAGACCATTCCCGACCGCACAAGATGCCGACTTTTTTCATGGGTGTCTACTCAATGCGGGTGAATTGAACTGTGTCAGTCCTGACTAGAGATATAGAGATTAATCATCTTATGCCAAACTGGCCAATCATGGGCGAATCCGTCCCATTCTCGGAGTGCGTTGCCAATCCCTTGATTCCAGAGCTTGCCTGAGAGTTCACGGTTTTGGTGGACGAGTTGGTCGTCCTTGCCCACAGCGAGAATGATATTTTGTTGACGATGATGTTGAAGGCGAGTCTCATCGGATTCATTCGGGATGAAATCAATTGGATTGTGGAAATAGACCTGTTCGTTGTAAAACCCATCCGTGAACATCTTGATGTCACAAAGGCCACTCATGGCCAAGATGCGTTGCACATGTTGAGGATAACGCATCCCGAAGCTCAACGCATGGTAGGCGCCAAAACTGGCCCCGGTGCAAATGAGAAAAGAATTCGTGGGCCGTGAATGGATAAACGGAAGAACTTCGGATGCGAGGTAATGATCGTATTCGACATGTCGCCAGACACGGGCACCCGGATGTTTCCAGTCGGCGTACCAACTCTCGCTGTCAACGGAGTCAACGCATATCAGACGAAACCAACCGTATTCCAATTGGTATCGCAAGGTGTCGATCATGCCGTGATCTTCCCACTCGAAAAAACTCCCCTTCGAGGTCGGGAATGCCAAAATCGTTGCGCCGGCATGACCAAATTCCAACAGGTCCATAGGAAGGCTTAATGAGGGACTCCACCAGCGATGATGTTGTCTGTGCATGAGAACCCGCTGCCAAGATGTCGCTTCAATGAAAATTTAGGATACGCAGAATCACCTGAGTAGTGCGAATGCAACGAAATGGAGAGGAATTGGGTCTGTAAAGTGGTTGTAACGAATATCCGGTCTTTAATAGTTTGATATGGTAGTCTGCTTTACAATATAACATCGCGTGATCTTGCTTTGCGCTTCCATCAAATTCAGACGGGTCCGTTGCCAATGTCTTGGCAACGGACCCGACTGAATACGTTACATCATTTTCGAGTCGTTAATAGTTACCCACAGGGACTGATGTGGATGCATAGTTATCGGCACCCGTTGTAATGATGCGGCGACTTCCTGTGATTTGTACCACGCGGAAGGTTGGCCCTGCCCCCAATATGGCACCACCGGCGGCTGCGATCATCGAAACCCAAGCTGCAAAGAATGCATACCACGCCACTCGCGTAGCGGCATCGGCGGCCTCTTTTTGGGTCTGGGGATCACGTGCTTTTTCAGCGACTTGATTGGTTTTCTGCCGCCACTCGGTGATTTGCGCATCGGAAACTCCCGCTTCACGTGCTGCCACGTCCCAGCCCGGTGCGTTTGCCGTTCGAGTTGCGTCCGAGATGCCAGCCAGTGCGTTAATGCCGCCCCGAACACCACTTGTACCCAGGAACAATAGTACCGCGAAAAACACCGCCCACATAACGATTCCCGATAGAAACGCTTCCATCTTGTTTTCGCCGGCGGTTAGGAGACTGACAACAACACCGCCGACAAAAAGTGCGGTGATCGTGGTCAGAATCGCCCAAATCAGAGCGCCGTTTTGCAGTGTCGTTCCGGTCACTTTGTCACTGATTGACAGCCCGGTTGCGGCGCCCAATATGCCAAGTAGGAATTGCAACGACAGTGCAAGCGCGACGCCCGCTGTAATTGCACCCCAACTGATTCGTGTATGAACGGACGGTCTGTCTTCACTTCGGTGCGTCAACTCTTGCGTAATCACGGTGCTCTCCACGAGTGTTTTGGGGATCGAACTTTGGGATTGGGTCTGCGTCTTGGCGTGTTTGTTATTCTTGTTCATAGGGTTATCGTCCAAAAAATAGTAATGCGATAATCACGAAGGGGAGTGGCAACCCAACAATCAGTGCCCCGAGGCCCCAACGGATGTTGCCTTTTCGTTGCAGCAAATTCTTCTTCATACCAATTCTCCAAGTTGTGATAGTGTTAAAAATGGTTTGGTTGTGATAGATCATTCACGATGCGATCACGATACGGTTTCGATCGCCGCAATGCTGCGTTCCAGGCTTGCCACGTGGAGGCGGCACTTGGGAAGTAACACGGCTTGGACGAGATCCTTGCAATCTTCAGCGACATCGTCATCGTGCAGTATTTTTTCGTAGTCCGAGATCCCGTGCTCTTCGCCTTGCTTCAATGTGGCCAGAACAGATACCGGACCCATGACCTTGGCAGTGCCAGTCATGGCCTGGGCGAACGTGCCCCACGGGCCAGAACTCTCCGACGGTTCACCGCCACAATCGAGAATTTTGCCACGCAGTACCGAAACGGAATCACGGTGCTCGTCTCGAATGCGATTCAGTTCTAGCATCACTGGTCGATTCGTAAATTTTCCGTGGGCTTGATCGTATGTTTCAACGGCGGACATTTCGCCACGTAGCAGCGAATTCAGCGCATCAATATCGGCGGAACTTGCCGTTCTGAGTTCCGATAACGTCGGACGGTTGCTGTTCATGTTTAACTCCTGTTGTCGTGCTCAAAACCCGACTATCGAGTTGGCAAGTGAAGCTATAGCAACGACGATGCCAGATCATGAAAACACATGACTTATGGCCGCACAGGTCGCGGTGAATTCTCAAATTCCGAACGAATTTAGCCGTTTCACGATAGGAATCGAACTCCCACTCACGATTCTGATCATTGATGTGAGGTCGTATGCGTCCGGCTGTGAGCCGGGGTTCTCAAATGGCACGACGCACCGGATTGGTCATCAAATCACGTGTATTCGACAGAATTAAGGCTGAACGCTTGGCGGTAGAAAAGGTGCTGATGTGGGCACGGCTGGTGGAGCACAATTGCCCGCCACGCCGCACGCGGCTTGGGGATTCAGACAGGGTCCGCAGTTAGTGTTGGAACGAAACAGGCCATCGAATGGGGAAATGGATGGGATATAAATCCGATCACCAGGTTGGAGTTGGTAGTTAGTCGCTGTATCACCAAGTTGCACGATTTCGTTGTAACAAATTGGCAGCACAATACGGCAACCGTCCGGCTTGGTGGGACGGGAGACGATGATTTTCTTGGCGTCCGCTTGGCGGGTCAAACCACCGGCTACGAGAATGCCATCGAGTACCGTTTCCCGGCCGGCGAGCGGATAGGCGCGCGGGGCGTTCGCTTCGCCAAGAACGTAGAACACCTTGCTTTCGCGGCCAATTAGTCGGACAGTCACTGCCGTGGATGCTTTCTCTTTTGCGTCTTTCGCATCTTTCACTTGGGCGTCGATGAGCCGTCGGACGTCGGATTCAATTTGCGAAACGGTCTTCCAAGCCACGACGGGGCGACCGTATTTGCCGAGGTCGATTGTGCCATCGGGTAACACGGGTTGATTGCCCGGCAACCGGACGGGTGAGTCCAAGTCGATCGCCTCGACGGCAAGCGTATCGCCGGGTTCGATGACGTATGCCGCGAGTACGGCTTTATCCAGTTCCTTGGGCAACGGAGCCGGGTTGACGGCCGCGAGTCGCATCTGTTCGGCGGACGCGGTCAGTTTGTGAACAGGTGGCGTGAAGCCAAGCGTGGATGCAATCGTGTTACACCCGATTCCGGTGACACTTGAAGCCAGCAGCACACAACACAAAATCAAGTGCTTGAAGGACTTCATCCGGATACCCCGTAATCAATGACCGCATTTACACCATTCACGGTGCAGACAGTGGGTAATATCGGTTGATTTGGTTAGTACGCTTGATCGGATCGTGCAAGTTAGAGCACATTCATTTTCATTGCTGCGTCTAGGTTAGCCCGACGCGCCAGCGAGGGGTCTACCGAAACGACTCCGCGCCGTACCAACGTTGTTCGGCGTGACGGACCGGGGCGGGACCGTCCCGATCGAACCCCTCGCTGGCGCGTCGGGCTAACAAAAACCGCCAGAATGATACCGAAAATGCTCTAACCCAAAGGATGGCGAGTCTTATTGCGCGGCGCTTTGAAACGGAACGTATTGTCCGATGAAGAATCGAACCGCGTTTTCGCTGAGCAAGCCGACGGCGTTCACCCGGACGACGGGTTGAGTTGTGGTTCCGGCCACACGCAAACGGACCACGCGATTTGACAGCACTTCGCTCACCCGGACGATGAGACCGACCGGGATTGGGCCGATGGCGGGGATGTTTCGCGCGACCAAGCGGAGTAGGGGTGCGTTGGGGCCGATTTGCCCGGTGTTGTAAATCACATCCAGGTCCAACTGACCGTTCAAGCCGACGGTTCCCTCCGCAAATAACTTGGCGGCTGAACTGGCCAACGCGAGTTGCTCGATCCGAAATTGGCCGCTCCCCAACCGGGCCACGACATCGCCCGTATCGAACCGAGTGAGCGATTGCACCGGCGAGAGGAACGGGCTGACAGTGCCAAGGATCGGCAACTCTCGAATCGTGGTCTGCCCGAATTTGGCGGTGAGGGTGCCGTTGATGTCGTTGACGGACGACACATCACCACCCGTGAAGTCGAACCGTCCCGTCGTCTTGCCGATGCCGTAACCCGACGACCCGAACGTCCCGGCCAACGCCCCGACGTTGACATCAACGAACTCGATCCGACCTTCGACCCGCGTGCGCCCGTCCCAGTTCAGTTCCGTCCGTCCGGTGACCCGGCCACTTGCCACCGTGCCTGTTGCATCACGGACTGTCAGTTGTGCGCGTCGGCCCGGTAGGAATGCCCAACGCAACGGGACACGGAGTTCGGACACGTCAACGCCCCCGAGTTTGGCCCGGATCGCGGTGACCGTTCCCCCGCCGCGAAACTCTCGACCAATCGTGCTTCGCAACGTAGCGGAAAGCCGACCGGATGCCGATTCGATTCCGAGCGGTGCCAGCACCGTTGCGGCGTCAGCGTTTTCCAGTGTCACCGTGATGACACTCCGGCGCGGTTCGTCAAAATCGTACAACACCCGGCCACGCAGTGTGCCACCCGCTAACTCGCCAGACAGTGCGGGAATCTCGATCCCTTGGGGCGTCAGCCGAACTTCGGCAACGATGTCGGAGGTGTCGAAGAAATCGTCGCCCCAACCAAAGTCGCGGACCTCCAACCGGCCCGTACCGGACGGTCCATCGGCGCCATGCGTGAACCGCAACGTCAGGCTGACCTCGCCGCGTAGGGGTTCGAGTGTATTCAATCCCAAGGTTCGTCCCAGTCGATCCAGTCGAAGTCGCACAAATCGAACCGTGCCGCCAGCGGGGTTTTCAACGTCTTGCTTCTGGGCCGGTTTCGCCGTCAACGGATAGGTGCCATCTACGTCGAACGACCCACCAAGTGCATCGCCTTTCAACGCATACGTGATGGCGCCGGGTTTGTACCCGAGCTTGCCGGTGAGCTTGGTCGTGGGGATTCCTTGCACCACCAAGCGGGGGGCGTCCAGGGCCAAGTTACCTGTGATCTTTGCCGCGTCAAAATTGGGCAACGGCGGTAACGAGCCGTCGAGTGTGCCGCCGAACTTCCCGGCTAGTTTCACCGGGCTTTCCGGGATCGCCCGCGTGAGCGCGGCGGAATCCACGTCCTTAAACCCGATCCGGAATCGGCCCGCGTCCGTTCCCACAAGCGGCAGCCGGGCTTCACCCGTGACCGTTCCTTCGTAAATGTCCGCCTCGGCCTTCGTGAGTTGTGCGACACCATTGCGCAGAGCCAGTTCGACGGTCAGCCGGGTTGCCTTTTGGCCGAAGAGCGTCAAGCCGGACGACGATAGCTTTCCGTTGGCGACGAACGTCTTCAGGTCGCCGAGTTTGTCGCCGGGAATTTTTAAGTCGAACGTACCGGAGATTTCGCCATCCGCTTTTCCGGCGAAACCCGGTAGCGCCGCGAAGACTTGGCCAAGCGGGATGCGGTCGAGTTGCAAGTCTGCCGTGAGTTCCGTTCGCGGGTCGATGCCGAACCGTGCGGTGCCGAGGAAGCCGCCGGGCTTGTTGTCGGCCCCGGCTGGGAACGCGGCAGAAAACCGGCTCAGTGTCAACACGCCGTCACGAAGCTCCACGTCGGCAGTTACCTGATTGAGAGTCAATCCTTCGATCTGTAGCGACGGCGTGCTGACCTTGCCGGTGGCCCGATAGAACTTGAGCGATCCGGGGTTGTTCGTCGGGATTTCTGCCGCGATTTGCAACGTCACCTTACCCGTCAACTTCACCGGGGCGACGATGTTGCCACGTTGAATCAACTCCGCAATATCGACATCGGTCAGCTTGAGGTTGGCCCGGACGTATTGCGGCTCCGGGTCTTTCTTAGGTGGTGCCGTCGCGGGCGGTTGTAGCAACAACACCGTCATGGCCTGATAAAGTTCTTCAACGGGCAGGCGTGACGAGGTGGCGGGGTAATCGACGAACTGAAGCCGCTGGCCGTCGCCCTGCAACAGCAACTCGACCTCGGCTTTGCCGCCGAAGAGCTTCCCGCTGATAACGGCCCGCCCGGTGCCCCGTGGCTGAACTTTGCCGTCCTGAATTAGCAACGTGATGTCGCCGCGACCGTTGAGCCGACCCTCATCGACTCGCGGTGCCAAACCCCACGACGCCGGAGTCTTCTTAACGTCTAACCCCGTGGCCTTGACGCGGAACTTCAACCGCGATGGCGTCGGCCCGAAGTCGAGAACCGCGTCGGTATTGATGACCCCATCGGCTGTCGTGCCGCGAATCCCGGTGAGGGTGACTTTCGCACCGTCCACCACCACCTTGCCCGACGCCTTTGTGACATCCAAATCAATCGGGAACACCTTCAAGTGCGTTTCGGTCGGTTCAAACTCGACGTGCCAAGACCACTTGGCGTCCGCACCCCGTCCGACTTGAACTTGAACGGGCGAAGTGCCATCAAGTTCGACCGTTTCCCAGGTCTCCTTCGGGACGAACGGAATAGCTTTCAGCTTGTCCGGCGTGAGCGGAATCGAACCAACGGTGGCCAGGCGAACGGTGCCCGCTTTGCCGTCGGTCCCCCAGTCGCCCGACACACGCCACGCTCCGTACATCGGGTCTTCGATCGTGCCCGTAATGTCCAGTTTGGTCCCGGAATCCGTGAGTGTAATATGAATTCCGGTGGCGCGAAAATCCGGCTTGCCGTCCTGCACAATGTGAACGGTCGCACCAGAAATCTCGATCTCCGGGATTGCCCCGCCTTGGGTCGTCGGTTGAATTTGCGGTAGTTTGGTGACCAAGTCACCGTTTTTATCGAAATGGAGTGTGAGAACGGCGTTCTCAACACGGACTTTGTTCGGGCTATTTCCCATTGCTAAACCGTACACCGAGGTATCGAGGCGAACGCTTCCCGAAACGATCACAGTGTCGGCATCGGCGCCGGGCAATTCAAACCGGACGGCGGTTGATCGCATACCACTATTCAGATAAGTAACGGCGACGTTGACACCAAACTTGGATGCAATTTGTGTCGCGGCAAACTGTTTGGCGGAGCCGGTGCCGATGTACATGTTCAAGCCAAGAAAGCCAAGAACTACGACCAATACTAGGGCCGCAAATACATATCCAGCACGGCGTAAGATTTTTGGCACGGTCACACCCAAGTCTGATGAAAGTCTAGTCACGAATTTTGGTACGTAGCAATCCGGATACCACTGCAACGACACTGTCGTTAATGACGAACGACCGCCCGGAAGGCGGTCGTTCGTCGTGGATGCGTTTCAACCAAACCGTTATTTCGCCGTCGCTTGAATGATCGCTTCGACGGCTTCGGCGTTGTCCGGCTTCATGTCTTCGGGTTCATGTACGATTCCGCCTTCATCTTCCAATCGGCTTACGGCTTGCCGATCTTCAATCGCGTGGATCGTTGGTAAGTGCTGAAAGTCACCCCGCAACGCGCGAAGTGCGATCCGTTCCCGCTCAATATCCGCTACCGAGAGGTTGCGCGTGAGATGGAGCGCACTGGCGACCCGAGAATTCGGGCCGAACAGTTTTTGCAGAATCAACCCGCCACTTTCTTTCATGGAGCTTGCAAGGGTTGGAACGGAGTTCGTCGAGGTGCAGTCCAGTTCGTCCAAGCGTTCTTGGATCGCTTCCGGGCCGCCTTCGACGATGCGCAGCAACCGCGTTTGGAGGTCCGCATCACAGGTATTTTCCCCAGTTGACGATTCCATCGGTGAAATTGCGGTGCCAGTCATGAGATGTCCCTTCATTTAAGGTGCAGAAACTCCCGGTCGGAGAATCAGCAGGTCACAACCTTGCACAGACTATGCCAACACTGCCGAAAAGTGCTTTTGAACATGGATTCGGGCAAAAAATAGCAATTGAGACGAGGAATGCACAGCGATGGGCAAAATGTTTCGTTCCCACAATCGAACAATTCGCATCTAAATACCACACTTGTCCGTTATTGGCACTTCAGTTGCGGGTCATATATCTTGCCCAGCCAGCAGATTTTGTCTCCACAACTTGAAGAGGGAATTCGATGACCACTCGCACAACACGACTCGGGGTATTGGCATTACTGGGGACGCTATTTGTCTCCAGTACCTCACAAGCCCAGGTGTATTACAGTCAATACAGCACTCCTGTGTACACGGATAACTATTACTATCCCGCTACGAACTACTATCCCGCTACGAACTACTATTCGCCAGGGATTATTCAGTCCGGGTACTCCACGCCCTATTACGGGTCTGGTTACTCGTTCGGATTCGGGAATGGATTGGGTCTGAGTTTTCAAAGCTCGAATGGATACTACCCATATTCACGATACTCGTCTTATGGCAATTACGGCTCGCCGTACCGTGGTAACGGTTTTTACTATGGCGGCGGTCGCGGGTACAATCGTGGCTATCGTGGCCGTTAATTGAACTACTACGATGGGAAGTGTGGCCAGAACAATGGTCGCGCTTCCCGCTGTCATGATGATTCCGAACTGACTCTCCGGGTGTTGCCAGCGAAAACTTGAGCTTGTTTTCTCACTTCTTGTTGATATCCCACTGCATGAAATACTGGCCCACCCCTGTGGTGAGTCTCGTCCCTCTTCCTGAACTTGGGAGCGACAGGATGTCGCGTTTTGGTTTATTACTCGGTTTATTTGCCGCAATGGCCTGTTCTGAGCCTGCGATTGCGCAACAGTCGTTCGCCACGGACTCGAAGCAAGCGTTTGCGTCCGGAAACATTTTTGCCCCGCCCTCGGTGCAACCGGCGCAGGTGATTGGTGCCAATGCGGATGGCGGGTTGTTGCCACCTGCCGCACCGCCGCCAAAAGTCTGGAGCGGTAGTGCGGAAGCTGGTCTAAACGGTGCGAGTGGCAATTCGGATCTATTCAACTTACGTGCAAACTTCCTGGCACAACGTAAAACCAGTGACAATATCTTTACCACTGATTTCTTGTACACGTACACCCAACAGAACAAGATTACCACCGTCCAACAAGCGATTTTGAACACGCGGGACGAAATCTTATTTGCCGGTTCGCCGTGGTCGCTATTTGGCGCAGGGCAACTGGAATATGACGAGTTGCGAGCCTACAAGTTTCGGATCGGGATCTATGCCGGAGTTGGGTATACGGTGATTGATGACGATACGACCACGTTCAAACTCCGGGCCGGTGCTGGTGCAACCCGTGAAGTGGGGAGTGGCGGGTTGGCGAGTCGATGGGTACCCGAAATGGTATTCGGCTATGACTTCCGGTACAAAATTAATGATCGCAGTTCGTTCCTGTCAATTCTGGACTTCTACCCGCGCACCGACCACTTTTCCCAGTTCCGGGTGCGCTTACGTGCCGCGTATGAATACGTTCTCGATCCAGCAACCGGAACGGTTCTGCGTGTCGGTATTCAAGACCGATACGACAGCGATCCCGGCACGGCCAAGAAGAACGACTTGACCTACTTCGCCACGCTCGGGATCAAGTTCTAGAGCACGTTCCGTTTCCTTGTGGCGTTCCGGTTAGCCCGACGCGCCAGCGAGGGGTCTGCCGAAACGACTCCACGCCGTACCAACTTTGTTCGGCATGACGGACCAGGGCGGGACCGTCCCGACCGGACCCCTCGCTGGCGCGTCGGGCTAACAAAAACCGCCAGAATGATATCGAAAATATTCTAACCGATGCTCGCAGGGCGGGAATTACGATCGGGGTTCGAGGTAATCCTCGCGCACCCGACCGAGGACATCCGCTTGCCAGTATTGCAGCGACTCGACATCCAGACAGGTGAGCGACCCGCCGCCATAGGCATACGTGTCGATGCAAATCGTGGTGCCTAAGTCGAGTATCTTGCCGGATTTTTGCGAGGTATGGCCACACACAATGGTCTTACCCGAATCGTGGCGAATCGGGCCAGTCAAAAACTCCCAGAACAGCATGGACTCCGATTGTTCCGATAGTGGCAGTTCCGGATTCAGTCCCGCATGAACGAAGATGTTCGTATCCGTTTCCAGCCAGTCCACGCACTGTTTCTCCAGAAAGAACCAGTGTTCCTCCGGGACATCGTCAATCGTTCCCATCATGCCCGGTGACTTGCCGTAGGACGCCAGCGCCTGCATTCCGCCCACGCCGAGCCACATTTTACGTTCGCTTCGGTCCTTCCGGGACCGCAACATCATCAACTCGTGATTCCCCCGAAGGCACACCACACGGTGCGACGTTTTCAACGCAATCAACCGATCAAGCACGCCACGACTGTCCGGCCCGCGATCCACGTAATCGCCGAGAAATACCAGCAGATCGTCCGGCGTCGGCTTCACGGCAGCGAGTAGCGCATCGAGGTTCGTCGAGGCACCGTGAATGTCGCCAATCGCAAACGTGCGCATGTTCCACTATCCTGTTCGATCAACCCAGTTTTCGGCGTTCAACCCGTCTATTGTAGTCCAAGTGCGTTCCTGTTCAGTGTATGTCACGGAACGGCACCCGTGCAGAACGGAATCCTGGTCCCGCCACCGGAGGTGTTACTCAATTCTCTGAACCTCTCCAACAGAAACCAACACAAACACAGTGCAGTAGAGCCGCAAATAAAATTCCATCACGAAAACACGAAAGTACGAAATGAGCCATCGAGTTCCGATTTCGTAATTTCGTGATCCTCTGCTCTCGGTTGATTTGCATCACGGAATTTTTGATCGCTCAGCAGCAAACTCGTGATGAGTAGTGCCGAGAAATCTGTATCAAGTTTTAAGGATTTCTCTGTGTCGCTTTGGTGAATGCTGATTTTCTACCTTCAATCCATCACGAAGTTCAGGACGCGGTCCAGGGCGATTTGTTGCGGTGGATAGGCTTTCAGGGCGGGCACCATTGGGTAGACTTCGGGGAAGACGTACTCGCCGGCCTTCCAGTTGTGCGGCCACTCGTCCGGCACACGCGACGTGGTGAACCGTTGCTCCGCTCCGGGCGGGATTTTCTGCCCGTCCGCGTTGCGGTACGGGACACCGACCATTGCCCGTTCCGAGTCACTGCCCACCAGCACTTTCGTGGAACAGATCGCGGAGCAGGTGAAGAAGTCGTACCGCAAGCCGTCTTTATCCTCGGCAATCTTCCCAACGAACCGTTTCAATAAGTGCAGCACACGGTCACGGTCTTGTGGCGGAACCAGGTCGATCTTCGGTGCGACAAACGCCACGCGATTGATCCAACCCGGTCGATGTTGCAGTAACGCCTCCGATAGCGTGCGACCGACTTTGTGATAAAACTGTTCGCCCGGATCGAGGACGTCAAACAGGTCACGGAGTATTTGCCGGTTGTCGTTGCACATGCCGACACCGGCGGACAACAGCGTCAACACATCGACGATGACGATGAGACTGTGGCACGACTTCAGCGCCTGAATGTACGGCGTCACGACTTCGGTTTGGTACCGTGCGTATCGTTCGGCGAAGAGCGCGGTCAGCGCGGGATTGGCGGTGCGGATCGTGCTTGGCAATGGGCAGAATTGCGAGTGTTCGTCCAACCCGGCGTAGCGATTTTGCATCACCTCGTGCGGTGTTTCACCACGAGCTAACTGCCCTTGGGTGTCGAGTAGAAACGTCGAAGGCGAGACGAACGGCTTGTAATTCGGGGCGGAAATTGTCGTTGCCAGTGCCAAGCGATACGCGGTGATGAGTTCGGCTTCCGTCGCACCCGGTTTCAGGCACAGGTCGAGAAACGGTTGGCTGCACAGCCGTTGCGGCGTGTCGTTGACAGCAATGTGGTGCCAATGGTCGGACCACGCGGCGTAGTCGCGGCCCAGCATCGCCGCATCCGCGAGGCGTTCACCGGGGAAGTCGTAGAACCGCAACCGGGCGTCGTTGAACGTCCAATCGGATCGCTCGAATTGGCAAGCAAACTCCGCCCGATCGCGCGTCTTCGCCGGCCACCGCCCGCCGTTGACTAGTGCGTCGCGGCTGCCGATATAGTTGAACGGCTGCCAACCGGCTGTCACGGGCACGGTGTGAAATTTCCGGATCGTCACCGCTTCGTTGCTATCGCCGATGCGAAAGCGGTCCGCGTCGTGGTGTTCCAGGTGGTTAATCAACGACGTAAGGAACACCGTTTTGCCGGCGTTGTACAGGCCGACAACCCCGACCCGTCGTTCTGCGGTACGCCAAAGCCAGACGCTCATGCTGCTCTCACGGTGTTCGGGGTGGGGTGGCCCTGTGGTGTACGAAGCGTATTCTTCACACCCTACCCGCTAATTTACGAACGTGTCGGAGCCACCATGAAAGCATTTCGCTTCACCCACATCGACCATTGCTCGGTTCTGATCACAAATGTCGAAAAAGCGCGTCACTTCTACAGCACAGTGCTGGGTTTAACGGAAGTGCCACCGCCAAAGGAATTCGATTTCGTCGCGCTGTGGTACGACCTCGGCGGGCAATTCCTGCATCTACTATTGAAAGATCAGCCGGACGCCATCAGCCCCCGGCATTTCTGCTTGCACGTCACGGACGTTCAAGCCGCTCGGACGCATTACCACGCACTGGGTCTTCGAGTCGATGAAACCGTGAAAATCGCCGCCGCCGATCGCTTCTTCCTCCACGACCCCGACGGCAACCGCATCGAACTGTTGCAGTGGCTAAGACCCTATCAGCCCACGACGGACGGGCGGTTCACTGGGGATGTTGGCATTCCCGGCGAACCGGCTGCGTAAGCTGCCGGGTGAGTACCCCGTGTTTTACGGAACCCGCTTCACGGTTTGTGGCGCGTCTAGCGGCAACCGGAACCGATCACCAATGCGGTAGCGTTCGTTCGCATCGAGTTGCGGGTTGGCGTCTTGGATCTGCTTCCACTTTTGGCGATCGCCGTACACGTCCTCCGCCACGTCCCACATCGTCATGCCTTCGCGGTTCACCGTAAACGTCCGGGGCGTCGGCACCGCGCGACCGGCAGACGGCGCCCACTCCGGCGTCCGCGCCGGGTCGTTGGAAACGGGTTGTGTTCCGCCGATGTACTGGCGGTAGTTTTGCCGCAGGTACTGCGTCAGAGGCAATTCAATCGCCGCACCGTCCCCGAGGTTACGGCCCTTGTTAAACGCCTGAATCGCAGTGGCGTAGCGGTCATCCCCGTAGTGCATTTTGCTGATGGAGGCGTAGGTGTCGCCGCGCTTCGGTTCGTGCAAATCCACGTCAATCGCCGTGCGGACTTCGGTGCTCGTAACCGGGCGAATCGCAGCAGGCGGTGTCGATTGCGCACCTAAAGTTTGCGGCGCGGGGTAGATGTTTGCCAACCCACTCACTGACGGGGCGGGTGGAAGAGGAACGGGTGCTGTCGGAGTGACCGCGACCGGCATCGGCGGCACTTCTTGGAACGCGTTTGGCTGGCCGTTTGGCGTCATGAGCGTTGCTGGTGCGGCAACGACCGGGGTCGTGACGACCGGGGTCGGTTTGGGCACGACCGGCGGGGCCACGTCAGCAATTTTCACCGGGTCCGGGGTGACGGGTGCATTTGTTGCCGGTGTTACAGGAATCGAGGGCGCCACTGGTTTGACATCGTCAATCACTGGCATTGTTGGCGTTGGAGTGGTTGGTAACGGCGCCGGCAACTTCATCTCCGGCAACACTGGGTACGGTGGAGTTGAACCTGTGCCGGGCGGTGAAGGAATGTTCACGGGTGGAGGCATGGTCACAGGTGCCACTGGGGGTTCGGTGTACGTCACCTGCTTGATGACTGGTTGGGTTACGGCAATTGGGACGAACTGCTCTGGCGCGCCACCGGCTTCAGCAACAACGCTACTCGGCGCAACGAGTGCCGGGATTGCAACGATAGGGACATTCATGCCCAGCGCTTTCTGGGGAACGATAAGTTCGGTTTTCGGCTTCTGCTCTTCTGTTTTCTGCTCTTCTGTTTTCTGCTCTTCCTGCTTCGGTTCTTCCAGCTTCGGCGTCGTTTGCTTTTCAGGCGTCGTTGCGGCAACTAAGCTGTTGCTCGGTCGGGTCGGGCTGCCGATGCCCGAAAACCCGGCGTTCAACGCAATCGCGCCGACGATCAGACCTGCTGCTACCGTGAGTGCTAACCCCTTCTTGCGATTCGGCGTGAGCACATCCTGGATCGCTTCCCGGACCCAACGGGGTTGCGGCGCCGTGGAAGCAACCGTTGGTGGCGGACTGGTTTTCACAATCGGTTTCGGCAGTTCGACCGTGACCTTTGGCGGCGCCTTGGGTGGCTCCACGACCACTTTTGGCGGGGACGACGGGAACGGAACGGTCGTCACCGATGTCGGCGTGCGGTAGGGCGGCAACGGGGCGAATTCGCCGGGAAGTTCGGGCAACTCCGGCAAGCCGCCGAAGCGCGGAATGCTCGGCGTCGAAACCGGAATCCGATCGAGCGGCACGGCGTTCGGGTCATTCATCCGTGAACTCCCTGATGGATGCAAAAAGTAATTTATCCGCTAATCCGCTTGGCAACCCGCAGCTTTGCACTGCGGGCGCGGGGGTTGCGGGCGGTCTCGTCGTCACCGGCTTCGACCGGCTTCTTCGTGACAGGTTGCCATACTTCGGGCGTCCGGAACAAGGCCGTTTTCACCCGGCGGTCTTCGAGCGAGTGAAAGCTGATGACCCCGACGCGGCCGCCGACTTTCACCAGCGTCGGCGCCACGGCCAGTAATCGCTCCAGCGCTCCGAGTTCATCGTTCACCGCAATTCGCAACGCTTGAAACACCCGCGTGGCTTGGTCGATGTTGCCACTGCGCGGCACAGTTCGACGCACCAAATCGGCCAGTTCTGCCGTCGTCTCGAACGGCTTTTGCGACCGGCGTTCGACGATCCGCTTCGCCACCCAACGGCTTTTGCGTTCCTCGCCGTATTCCCAAAACACGTCCGCTAATGCTCTCTCACTCAGAGTGTTCACGAGGTCCGCCGCCGTTTGCCCGATGCTTGGGTTCAGCCGCATATCGAGTGGCCCGTCACCTTGAAAGCTGAAGCCCCGCAGCGGGTCGCTCATCTGGTCCGAGCAAAACCCCAGGTCGGCGAAAATCCCATCAACTTTCGTGACGCTGTGGTGCGTCAAAACCTCCGCCACCTGTTCAAAGTTGGCGTGCAACAGCGTCACCGGCAACCCGGCCAATCGCGGTTCCGCGAACGCTAACATCGCGGCATCCTGGTCAAACCCGAACACCCGCCCTGTAGCCCCAACTCGCTCCGCAATCGCGCGGGTATGCCCGCCAACGCCGGTGGTGCAATCCACCCAGGTTTCCCCCGGTTGCGGATCGAGCAAGCGAATCACTTCGTCCGGCAACACCGACACGTGTTTCGGCGAGGGCAATGGGGTCATACGCGATTTCGGTAAAATTGGTCAAGTGGAACAAATCCCGAACGCCCACGATTGCGACGCAGCGTCGCAATCGTGGGAAAGGGTCTGGCATCCGCATCGGGGTCTTGTATCCTGTCTTATCAAGAGTGCCGTCCCGTTTCCTGATCGGCTGAGGTTGCTATGAGTTCCACCCGCGGCGAGATGTTCGCCGGAGTGACGGTTGCGATCGTGACCCCGTTCCAAAGTGGTGCGGTGAATTGGGACGCACTCGGCAAGCTCGTGGACTGGCACGTCGAACAGGGCACCCATTGCCTCGCGCCGTGCGGCACCACCGGGGAATCGCCCACGCTGACTCACGACGAAAACGAGCGGGTCGTGGCGTTCGTTTGTGAACGGGCTGCCGGGCGCATCAACGTGATGGCGGGGACTGGGTCCAACAGCACGTCAGAAGCGATTCGCATGACCAAGGCGGCGAAGGCGGCTGGTGCGAACGGCACGCTTCAAGTCGGCCCGTACTACAACAAGCCGACACAAGAAGGCTACTTCCGCCACTTCGGCGCCGTCGCCGACGCGGTCGATTTACCGCAAGTGATTTACAACATTCCGGGTCGAACCGGGTCAAACATCTTGCCGGAAACCATCGCCCGGCTCGCCGACGCCTATCCGCCGATCGTGGCCATCAAGGAAGCCACCGGGTCGCTCGATCAAGCGTCCCAAATCGCGGCGTTGACGAATTTAACAATCCTCTCCGGCGACGACAGCCTGACGCTGCCGTTGATGAGCATCGGCGGCAAGGGCGTGGTGTCCGTGGTCGGGAACATCGTCCCCCGAGACATGATCGCGCTAGTGAAAGCCTTCGCCGCCGGGAACCACGCCGAAGCGTTGCAGTGGCACCGCAAACTCTTCCCGCTCTGCCGTGACATGCTCAGCGTGGCCACCAACCCCATCCCTCTCAAGACCGCAATGAAACTGCTCGGTCGCGGCAACGGCGAACTCCGCCTGCCCATGTGCGAAATGGACCCCGCCAGTGAAGCCAAGGTCCGCCAGACGCTCGTGAACTACGGGCTGTTGAAGTAAGAACTCGCATTGTTGCTCTCGGGGTTGACAACTGCCCCCCCTTTCTTGCACCATACGGCCACGTCGGTTTTGCACGGATGATCTCGCGGCAAGGAGCGCCGCCGAATGCCCGAAACATCGGCCCCGTTGATTGACTCGTTAACGTCTCACCAACTCGTTCCCGGCACTGGCTTGGAAACTGCCACGAGTGGTTGGAGCGTCACCGCGCCCCATGTGCGGTTCACATCGGACTCACCGCTTCCGCCGGGGTGGTATGAAGTGCGGATCGGGGCGACGTCTGCCGAACGGTTCACGATTCGCAAACGACTGGAAATCACCTTCGACTCCGCCGATGCCAATCCACGACCCGCTGGGCGCGAAGCGTTCGCCTGGAACCAGTCGTTCCACGAAACGTTCATGTTGAAACTGACCCGCCCGACATCGGGAGTGCGGCTCGACATCTGGCACGCGGAAGGAACATTGAAGCTCGATACGTTTGGCGTGCGGCCAATCTCCGGCACGGCAATCGTGGCGCGGGCGTTCAAAGAAAAAGTCCGCCTCACGCGGGCCTATCGGTGTTTCGGTCCGGCACTGTGGCGTGGTGGGCGGATGCTACTCAAAGGGAAGTTCAGCGAGTTTGGTGCGAAGCTTTTTAAGGGACTGACCGATAGTCGTGGGATGCAACTGGGTACGGTCGAAGTCGGCGAAGTGAACGGCGCCTGGTGGCGTCGGCACGCCTTACCGGCGGAGGAAGCGGACAAGATTCGCCGCGCGGTCGATGCCATGTCTGCCCCACCGCCGATTGCCGTTCTGCTGCCAATCGACAACAACAAACTCGACCCCGCCCGCATGTCTGCCCACTCCGTTCGGCGCCAGCTTTACCCACACTGGCAACTGCTGATCGCCGCGTCCGGTAGCAATGATTTGATGCACCATCTCGAACGACTCGTCGGCACGGACCCACGGGTCACGATCATTCGTGTGCCGAAGTGGTCGGGGCGTGCCAGTGCCATTGCCCGAGCGGTTTCCGGAACCGATTGCGAACGGCTGATCGTGTTGCCGCCCGGTATGGAATTGGCAGAACAGGCGTTGTTCCACGTCGCCGAGGAGTTGAAGCGGAACCCGGATGCAAACCTCATCGGCTGCCGCGTGGCGAGCGGGTTCACCACCGGGCTACCGACGGAAATTGACTCCGACGCGCCACGAGTTTGGTTGACCAAAACACGCAACCTCACGGATGCCGTGCCACCCGAGTTGAGTGCCAGGTCGCTCGGAGAATGGGCCGTTGGTGATGTGCCATCCGAACACCACACGGTGTTGGAACCAATTCTGGTCTACCCAATCGACGATCGCCCGCTCCTCGACCGCACCCGCGTCGGCAAAGCACCGATCATCCCCGGCAAGACGCTGTACCTTGCAGCAGATGTTCGGGGAATCGGCGGGTACGATCACGTCACGTATGCACTGTTGAAGGGCCTGCCGTCCGCCGGTGCCGAACTGCGAATGCACCCCGTCGCCGTGGTCCGTTCGGACCTCGTGCCGCCGTCGTTGTTGCCACCGATCGTGCCACGGCGCGCGGGCGACCCGTTGCTCGCGGTCGGGCCACCGTTCCTCGTGCCACGGTTCGGACTGGATGAAGCCAGCGCCGCCTACACGATGTGGGAAACCGATCGCCTGGACCCGAAGTGGATTCCACAACTCAACAAAGCGGGACTCATTATCGTTCCCAGTCAGTGGCAAGCCGATTGCTTTCGCGCCGACGGGATCACCACGAAACTCGCCGTCGCGCCGCTGGGGTTCGATCCACTGGTGTACCACCCGTCCGGAAAGTTCCCGGACGTTTGCACGTTCGGCACCGCCGGGGCGCTGACTGCGGGCGGCCTCCGCAAGAACGCCCAATGGGTCATCGACCTCTTCCGCCGCGCGTTCCCCACCGAAGCCGACGTGAAAATCCGCATCAAGATTAGTCCCGGTTCGCCGAGTGTGGAAACCTACGACGACCCCCGTATCGACGTGATCCGGGCCGTGTTGCCGCACGGCGAACTCGCAGACTGGTATCGTTCCCTGACCGCCTACGTCAACGGCAGCTTCGGCGAGGGCTTCGGCTTACACCTGATCGAAGCGATGGCGTGCGGGCGTCCCCTCATCACGCCCTGTCACAGTGGCCTAACCGCGTTCTTCGATCCGGGCATCGGCTACGCGGTCGATTACAAACTCGTCAGCGTTCGCAACGACATTTACACCGGACAATGGGCGGAGCCGAACGAAGACGCGATGATCGCCCAAATGCGTGCCGTGTACTTAAACCGCGCCGAAGCCGAACGCCTCGGCGCGCGCGCCGCCGCCCGCGCCAAAAACTTCACCTGGAAAGCCGCCGGGCAACAACTGGTTAACGCCCTGCGCGGACACGGTTTATTGTCAAACACCCCCAAAGCCCACGAATAATAATTCGTGGGCTTTTCCCCTGAGTGAACCCCATGCGCATCGGAATCGCACTGCCCACCCTGGTTGACGGTGATGCCGTCGGCAACGATGTCTTCGGCATGGCGCGTGTGCTCCGACAACGCGGACATGATGTGCTGTTCTTTGCGTGGAATAGCCACGTGACCGAGCCGGTGAAGGGGCCAGAAGATTTGTTGCGTACTTTGACCCGCCCGGATGACGTGCTGATTTATCACCACTCGATCGGTTGCGATTGGGCAGTGAAGGCGGTCGAAAAGTTGCCGTGCCGCAAGGCGGTGAAGTACCACAACGTCACTCCACCGCATTTCTTCAAGCACCTGAACAGTGAAGTAGCGGCAGGGTGTACGCAAGGCATTCGGGAGGTGGCCCGGTTGGCTCGCACGGACGCGCACATTTGGGCGGACTCCGAGTTCAACGCGAACCACGTCCGGGAATTGTCGCCCGGTCGCACGGTCGCGGAGTTGCCGCCGTTTCATCAAGCGGACCAACTGCTACTTGCCGAACCGGACTTTCGCGCGGCGAACGGACTGGACGATTGGGCCACGAACATTCTGCTGGTCGGGCGGTTGGTGCCGAACAAAAACATACCCCTTGCGGTGCAAGCGTTTGCGGAGTACCGCAAGACGTTCGAGAGCCGCGCCCGGTTGATTATCGTCGGTGACCGACCCGTTCCGGAACATGCCGTCGAAGTCGATGCCGTCATCCGCGACAGCGGCCAGGAAGGGCACGTCATGGTGACCGGCAAGGTTACGGTGCCACAATTAAAAGCACTCTATCTGACGGCAGACATGCTGCTCGTCACGAGTTTGCATGAAGGCTTCTGCGTGCCACTTGTGGAAGCGATGGGGTTACTGCTGCCGGTTGTCGCGGTGCCCAATGCGGCAGTGCCATTCACAGGCGGCGACGCTGCCCTGTACGCCAACGCCGACCCCAAGCAGATTGCGGAGCAGATGCACGTTCTGATGACGCAAGCGAACACCAGAGAAACCCACATCAACCGGGGCCTACACCGCTACGCCACGCTGTTCGACAACAAAGCCATTGAGAAACGATTTGACGTGCTGTTCGACGAGTTGCTGGCAAGCGATCAGGCAGGGTAACTCACTTTTCAGGGGGATGGAGTTTTGAAATCCACCTCACCCCCATCCCCTCTCCGACGCGGAGAGGGGAGCAAGACTGTTCCCCCTCTCCGCGTCGGAGAGGGGGTTAGGGGGTTAGGTTGCGACTTCCCCGGTTCGTGCAATTCATCACGGCGTTTCGATGGTCACCGCCATCACGATCGGGGCGCTGGCATCGGCGCCTTTGACCAACTCGATTGACTTGACCACTTCGGCCCGCTTCGGTTTCACGCTCAGGTAGCGAATCTGCTGGCCGCGAAGGGCGAACGCGAATTGCGATTCGGGCACGTCAATTCGGTTGATGTAATCCGCGAAGTGAACGCCGTTTCGCAGCGGGTGGTCTTCGGTCTTGCCGTCGGCGTAATGTAGCCGCACGATCATGCTGACCGAACCGCGTGCGCCGTTGGGGAAGTTCCACCCGCCGACCCCGGACAGTAGGTGGATGGCGGCGGTTTTGGTGTTGCACGGCAGCAGCACGCTCTTGGGCATCGTCGGCGGGAAGTTGCCGTTCGGGCCGTTCAGCAGGATGACGTTCTTCGCCTTGTCGCCCTGCGGGTCGGTCAAAATGAACGGCACGCCGGCAAAGGTTTTCGGCGTCCAGTCGGGGAAAATCATCCGCTCGGCAGTCCCGGTTTCCTCGAAGAACATGCCCTTGGTGCTGACAACCGTGGCAAACTTGTCGAGCGAAATCGGCACGTACTTGCCCTTCTGCGTCATGAATTCGAGTAGGTCGCCGATTTCCTCAGGCTTCATTTGCTTCTCGAAACCCTCAGGCATCAGCGACTTCGTGGACTCCGTCAGTTCGTCGATGTTGTCGCGGGTGATGGTGTGCCGTTTGTTCTCCGCGTCGAGCAGTTCCACGGTCGTCCGGGACTCGGCGGCCAACAAGCCGGTGACGACTTTACCGTCGATCGTCTTCGCCGTGTACGACTTGTAGTTGCCTTCAACGCTGCGAGACGGGTCGAGGACTGCGATCAAGATTTCTTCCTTCGGGTGAACCGCGAAGCCGGTCAGGTCCGGGCCGATCACTAGCCCTTCGGCGCCGTGTTTGTGGCACTTCGCACAGTGGGTGGTGAACATCTTCTTGCCGTTAGCAACATCCCCGGTCTTGGCCAAAATCGCGTGATGCTCGTCAATCACCTTTTGCCGATTCGCATCGGGTAGCCCACCACCCAGAGCCAGAATCTTCTTGGCCCGTGCCGCAATCGCTTTGTCGGGGTGGTTCGACAAGCTCGTCTTCTGATCGAGGGCCAACATGTCGAACCGCGCCGTGCCCGCTTCGACCGCGTCCAGGAACGCCTTCGCCGAAGCTGGTCGCGCCAACACGAGCCGCAAGGCTGCTGGTCGGGCGCTCGGGGGGAGGTCTTTCAACTTCGCCACGACCGTCGCCCCGATCGACTTCGCATTGGAGCCACCAAGAGCTTCCAGAATGCCGGCAGCCAGTTGTGGCGTCGTCTGGTTGGTGATCGTGCCCAACAACGACGCAGCAGTCGCGTCGTCGTCGTTCCGCAATTCGACCACTTGCTTCGCGGCATCAAGGCGGTCGGCTTCTTTGGCTTTCTCGTTCAGAACAGTGGTGAGCAACCCCTTCGACAACTCCGTGAGTTGGGCATCAAGGCCCTTCATGCCCCAGGTGCTAGCGAGCTTCAAGAGCTTGCCGCGAGACGTGCCGGGGATTTTACCCAGCACCTCGGCCAGCTTCTTTTCATTCTCCGGCGTCACGTCCAAAGCTTTCCCACTCGGCCAGCCGCGCGTGATCCCGGTCACAATCGCGTTCGTTGCGGCGCCTTGATCCGTGACTTGGGCCAACACATCGCAAATCGTCGCCGGGGCGTTGGCGGCAAACGTCGCCGCAATTCGTTCGAGGGCGATCACCGTGGACGGCGACCAAGTGCCGTTGTGGGTTCGCAATGCCAGCAACACCTTCTCACCGTGCGATGCAGCAGCAATGGTGACTCCGTCCGCCAGCGTTTTGTCGGTGAGCGTGTTCGACACGATCAGTTGTTTGCTGAGCGCCGTCCCGACTGTGTCCGATGTGGGTTGATCGGCCAATGCTAGCAGAGCCGCGAGCCGCACCGATTCATCCGGGTCGTTCAGCAGATTCGCATCCAGGATGGCCGCAACGCTCGCTTCGTTCTTCGGCAAGGTTTGGGCAAACACCCGCCGCACTGCTGCCGAGGGGGATTTGCCTTGCGAAACGTTCACAGGGCCGGTTGGAGCCAGTGTGGAAATGATCCAACTGGCGTGAACCGCTGCTGGCTGGGCGACCAACTTTTGCAAACTCCCGATCACGTCCGGATTGTTCCGTTCGACCAACAACCGCTGAGCGTGGGTGCGCCATAGCATGTTCGGGTTGTTGAGGGCTTCGACGAGTTGATCGGGTTTTGCCTTCGACAGGTCGGGCGACTTTTCCGGCTTGGCCTTGGTGTAGACGACACGGTAGATGCGGCCATGTTTCTTGTCCCGGAGCGGCGTCTCATAGGCGTTGCCTTTGCCGTTCTCGAACCCCTTGGGCACGGGATTATGTTGGACGATGAAGTTGTACCAATCGAGTACCCACATGTTGCCGTCGGGACCGACTTGGGCATCAATCGGCGCCGCCCATTCATCCTGTGCCGCGACGAGGTTCCAACCGTAGCGGGCGACGAAATCGGCGCCGGTCGGCTGGAGGTTGAAGGTTGCGGTCAGGTGCCCGGTCGGGTCGGAGACGAACGCGGTCTTGTTCCAGTATTCCGGTGGGTAGGTGCGGGCCGTGTAAATCGCACAGTTGGCGGCGGAGGTGAACCCGCCGTGCCAGTCCACTTGCCGGACCTTGTCCGTCACCGGGTGGAAGCGGTTATCCAGTGCAATAATCGGCAAGACGCTGGATGTCAGGCCACGAACTTTTTCGTAATAGCGGTTAGGTATCGGCAGGTGAACCAGTACACAACCGTTGGCCGTCGAGCCGAACATTTGCCCGTCCTCGTTGAATGCGAAGCCCCAGGTGTTGTTCGACGTGGACCGCAAGAACTCCAGCTTGGTGACTTTCAGTGGGGCATCGGGCGTGTTATTGGCTTCCACTTTGAAGCGGTAGTAGCCTTGCTTGAAGTTCAACCGCTCCCCGTTGACGGTGCCGTTGAACCCGGCGTACCCGACGCTGCCGTAGTACCAGTTGTCGAAGCCGTACCGCAGGTTGCTCGGCCCGGCGTGGGTGTCGTTGGTCGCCCACCCGGTCATCAAGATTTGCTTCACGTCGGCCTTGCCGTCGCCATCGGTGTCCTTCAGAAACAGCGTGTGCGGGGCTTGGTGGATAATCACGCCGCCGTGAGCACAGATGATGCTCGTCGGGATGCTGAGCTTGTCCGCGAACACGGTAAACTTGTCCGCTTTGCCGTCGCCGTCGGTGTCTTCGAGGATCACGATCTTGTCGCGGCCTTCGCCCAGTTTTTGCAGTTCGTTGGGGTAATCGGTGGTCACCGTGACCCACAGCCGCCCGCGTTCATCCCAGGTCATCGCCATCGGCTTGCCGCCCTGGAAGTCGGCGTCCGATGCGAACAACTTCATCTCGAAGTTTTCGGGCGTGGTGTAGTGCTTGACCGATTTCTCTGGCGGCAACGGCTTCTGCATCGTCGGAATCGGCTCCGCAATCACGCCCCAGGTTTTGCTGGGTGGATAGAACGGCACCTTCGCGGGGACGTACTCGAAGTCTTTCTTGTCGCCCGTGATCGCCGTCATTTTCGGTGCGTCAACGTAGACCGTGCCGAGGTTCTCCTGGCCGCACGCCCACCGGGTGCCACGTTCCATGAGCGTGTGGAAACCCTGATGGCTCCAGGTGCGTTGGTCGTGGCCCCACGCCGTGTAGAAGACGCGGCCTTTGCCGTGCGTCCGCACCCAGGTCCACGGTTCCTTCACGTCCCCTTCGACGCGGTATTCCAGAACGGTGCGGTCTTTCTCGTTGTGCTTGTGATGGACGTAGGTTTCGTCCCAACTTTCAAAGCTCGAACACCCCGCCATAATCGGGTGATCCGGCTTCGCGGTCACGGTGCGAAACACCCCAGTCGTGTGGCTGCGGAACTGCGCGCCGACGAGGTCGATGTACTTCGGCGAATTCAGAAAGCAGTATGTCGCGCAGTGCAACGGGATGAACCCTTTGCCGCTCGCCACGTAGTCCAGCAACGCCTTCTCTTGGTCCGGGCTAATCTGGGTCTGATTAGCGAAGACCATTAACCCGTCGTGCTTGTTCAGCGTTTCGGGGTTCAAGTCGGCAAGATTTTCCGTGTACGTCAGCGTAATGCCACGTTCCGCAAGAACGGGTTGCAGTTGCCGGAAGCGTGCCGCCGGTAGGTGATGCCCGCCATCACCTAGGAACAGAATGTTCAGCTTCTTAGGCGGCTCCGCTGCAGGTGTCACGAATGTGGTCAGCAGGAGCATCAGAAGGGAGAGAGAGACTTTCATGGCGAATATCCGCAGGATGTAAGAGAGATCGGCTTAACGGTCAAGTTGTGTGTTATTGGATCGCGGGCGGTGGGGTGCCGCCTTCGGATTTCCATTGGGCGTAATTTCGCCAGTTCTCGGGGTCTAGCTTGAAACTACCGAAATCGGTGTCGAGCAGTACCAAATATCCCATGACAGGGCGGTCCGTATCTTTGGGAGCATCCCGTTCAATCTCCACATCTTCCCGCGCCAGGATCAACAAGTCGTCCTTGCCGGATGCCAGGAAGAACGCGGAATCCCCGAGCAACTTTGCCCGGTAAGCCGGTTTGGTGGGCAGATCGAGGGCCGTCGGGTCGTCGTCGGGGTTGGCGTTGCGAACATCACGCAACAAGTCTTCAAACCAGCGCAGGTGGGCGGAGGTTGGTCGTTCCGGAAACTCGTTGCGGATTTGAAAGTACGACCGCATCTGCCCAAAACCGTGATAGAGCCAGAACGCGGCGAGCAACAAATAACCGCTGAATTGACCGGCGATAATCTGCCGCGTGATCGTTGAAAGTCCAAACGCCATCGTCACGAGACCTTCAATCAAAATGCCTTCCGGCGCCGGGAAGAATCGGTTGAAGATCCCCGCCGTGAACTCCAGTGCGGCCAGTGCAAGATACAACAGGCCGAACAGCCCGAGTTGCTCACCCTTGGGCAGCAAAAAGTACCAGATTGCCAGCATGAACACGCCAAAGAACAAATTCCCGGTCGAACCAGCCCGCACGCGGCGACACAGTTCCCGGTACGCGGCGACGTTCCGAAGGACACGGCGGGTTTCATCGCCCGAAGGTTGCTCGTCCATCAAGACCCCATGTACACGCCAATGAATAGGAATCGCAATGGGGTCATTGTCAGTGGTTAGTTCAGGACTGGCAACGACCGACCGGCGGTATTCCCGTCAATAACTGATTTCTCATGAATCGCGGGGGATAACGAACGCCCCGTTGCGGGGCGTTCGTCGATCAGTTCGTAGAAGAAGTTGCGTTGCCGTGGGGTCCAGCCGGCTTCGCGGATTGCGGATTTGATTTGTTCCAACGTGAGATAATGGACCGTTCCGGCCGAGGCAACCACGTTCTCTTCAATCATCAACGACCCCATATCATTCGCGCCATAAAACAGCGCGAGTTGACCCACCTTGGCGCCTTGCGTTACCCACGACGATTGAATGTTGCGAATGTTATCCAGGTACAACCGGCTGATCGCCTGCACCCGGAGGTACTCGAACGAACCGACCGCCGGGGCGTCGGCCATCTTGTGGCCGGGCTGCATCGTCCAGCAAATGAACGCGGTGAACCCGCCGGTTTCGTCTTGCAGTGTCCGCAACCGATCAAGGTGTTCGATCCGCTCCGCGTCGGTTTCGATGTGGCCGAACATCATCGTGGCAGACGAACGACCGCCGAGTTGGTGCCACACGCGGGACACTTCCAACCATTCCTCCGTCAAGGCTTTATTCTTGGTGAGGGCCTTGCGAACCCGATCGACGAGAATCTCCCCGCCGCCGCCCGGCAAGCTGCCCATACCCGCTGTTTTTAAGCGGCGAAGAACGTCCACGAGGGGTAGCTTGTTGATCTTGTGAAAGTGCCAAATCTCCGGCGGGCTGAAGGCGTGCAGATTGACGGTGGGAAAGCGGCTCCGAAGGTCGGTTAGCAGTTCCTCGTACCATTCCAGCTTCAACGACGGGTGCATTCCGCCTTGCAACAGAATCTGATCGCCACCCAGCGTGATCGTCTCTTGTATCTTTTCGTAGAGTTCTTCTCGTGGCAACACATAAGCATCACTATCACCCGACTTGCGGTAGAATGCGCAGAAATCGCACACCGCCGCGCAGACGTTGGTGTAGTTGATGTTGCGGTCGATGTTATAAGTGCGATACGGCTCGGGGTGCAGCCGCATCGTCACGGCGTGCGCGGCGCGGCCGAGTTTGTGCAGGTCTTTGCACGCCATCAGTTCGACGCCTTCGGCGAACGTGATGCGTGCGCCGTCAACGGCTTTCGATAAGATGCGGTCGATTGTTGTTGCAGACAAGGGACACCCCCGGAGGCGCAAGGCCCAGTTCCACGGCGAGCGAGTAGTAGCGGGCCAAACCCGCCAGTTCCCGCGTGCCAAGATCGTAATGAATAATGTTCGTCAAGTACCGCCGACAGTATCCCGAATCCAGACCCAGGTGCGGCGCTTCCCGCGCCGCAATTTGCCCGGCCCGGCTCAGCCCGAACGCCTTCGCTTTGCCGAACGCGGCAACCGTTTTCTGGGAAAGTTCTACGCCGTCCCGCACCGCCCACAGCGCGAAAACCATCGGCAACCCGGTCCAATCGGTCCATTCTTGCCCGAGGTCGTAAGCATACTCAAACCCCGGCAAGCAGGCCCGCATTGCGCGATCGCCGATGAGTAGCACCGCGTCCGTGGTCAGGTCGTCCGCTTCCATATTAATCGGCAGCGGGTCAATTTGCGGCGTGATCCCGTAGCGTTTGCTGAGCAGAATTTGTGTGAGCGCGGCACTGGTGCGGGAGCCTTCATCGAGCGCCACGGTCCGAATCTCCGGCCACGGAACCCGGCTGAACAACGTCACACTCAGGACCGCTCCGCGACTGGCGATCGACACACCGGGGATGAACGAGTAGTTCTCGGCGCGGAAATATTCGATCACCGGAATCAGCCCGATGTCAAGTTCCCCACTCGACATCTGATCGGCCAACCGGCTAGGGAGTTCGAGCGACAGTGCGATTTCGGGCGCGAAGTCGGTCAGCCCCTCAATGAGCGGTTTGGTGTTCAGGTAATTGACCGCCCCAACTCGGATGCGGTGTGCCATGTTTTGCCCACCTTTTCAACGCGAACTTTGAACCGATTCACTCTGCGTGCTTAACCGTAACCGCGTCCAAACAACAACACCCCCGGTTGGCCGGGGGTGTTGCGTCTAGTCATTCTGCGATCTTACGAATCACTGGCAAGTCGGCACGCAAACGGGAACGTAGCGCGTCACGCAGTGGGACACGGTGTACGGTTCCATCGCACAGGTTTGAACGGGCACCATGCGGCACGTCTGAATCGCTTCGGTGCGGGGGGTGCATCGGGTCACGTACCGGCAATGTTGTTCTTGCACTTGTCGAACGCTGCACTGGCGCACCGTGCGGCATTGTTCTTCTTGCACGACCCGACAGGTGCGGATCGGCACATGGCGAACGTGTTCCTCCGGAACGTATTCACAGTAGCGACGGGTTTCGTAGCGAACGTGGTCTTGCTTCACCATCCGGCAAGTCGTGTAGGGCACGTCTTGGACGACCGTTTCCGCAACCCGTTGGCACTGCCGCCGCACTTCGTTGCGAACGTGATCTTCCTTAATCACCTGACAGGTCGTGTAAGGAATTTGTACCGTGCGCGTTTCGGGCACGCAGTACGTGTGCCGCTTTGCCACCATGCGGGTGTGGGTTTCCGGCACCATGCGGCAGGTCGTGTACGGGATGTATCGCACGTGATTTTCTGCCACGTTGTAGCAACGGTGCTTGGTCACCATCGTGGTGTGATCTTGGCGAACCATGTGACATGTCGTGTACGGAACTTGCACGACCTTCTCTTCGGGCACACGATAACAGTGTTGCTTGGTCACCATGACAGTATGGTCGTCCCGGACCATGCGACAGGTTGTCCGACACACAGGGATCATCTCACAATAGGCCACCTGGCGACAAACCGGCACTTGCACCGTGTTGTACACCGGCTTGCGAACGTATTGCGTGTCACACACGGTGCGGCATTCGGTACGTGGCACGAACACTTGGCGGCAAACCGTGCGGCCTGGGCATTGCACTTGTTGCGCGACCAGTTGGCCGGGGCAATAGCGGGTCGCACAGGTGCAAGGATCGAACGAACACGTACCAGGAAGACGCGAGTATTGCGTCGTCACCGGACCGGGGATGTATTCGCTCACCGTTTCGTTGTGCCCAGTTTGAATCTGCACAACACGACTCGTCGTGACGGGTTCGACAACATAACTGACACGGGTTTCGGTGCGGTAATCGGTCTCCGTGCGGTAGCGGGTCACGGGTGAATAGCTGGTGTGCTGCTCGTACACCGGCCGCTGAGTCGAGTACGTCACCGGCACTTGGTAGGTTTGCACTTCGTTGCGATACGTGGTGTAACGCTGTTCCCGCACGTGTTGCTCATACACAGGGTGATACGTCGAGTGCGACACAGGAACTTGATACGGTTCCACCACTTGGCGGTAAGTTGCGTAAGGCTGCTCTTTCACATGTTGTTCATACACGGCGCGATTCACGGTGTAAGAAACCGGCTCTTGATAATCCTGCACGATAGTGCGGTTCACAGTGTAGCACTGTTCCCGCACGTGTTGCTGATACTCGTTGCGATACGTGGAGTATGGTATCGCAACCGTATATTCTTGCACGACATCGCGGTAAAATGTCCGGGCCACTTGGCGAACGTGTTGCTCGGTAACCGAGTGCATCGTCGAGTACGGTACTGCCACAGTTTGTTCCCGAACGACCGGGCGGTTGACGGTGTAGCGTTGCTCTTGCATGTGCGTTTCGTAGATCGGGCGGTTCACTACATACTTTTGCACCGTATCAAAGTATTCCGCAACCGACCGATTCACCGTGTATGGCACGGCTTCAACATGTTGGTCGTATACGGTGCGATAGCTGGTATCCGTTTGGGGCTGCATCACGGTGCGATACACTGGACGATACCGGACTTCGTTTTGCACTTCCGTAACGGGTTGATAGGCAACCCGGCTCGTCACAACGGGCGGCGCACATTGTTCGGGTGCCACGAACGCCGTTGGATAGCTGCACAAGCCGCAATGCGACGCCATTGCTTCGGCCGGCAGCAGGCCGAGAACCATAACTACAAACAAACTGTATCTCATCACACGCCCCGGAATGGTGTCGTGAAGTGACAATATGGAGGCCCGGCGCAATACACTGCCGAGTACATGACTCCAGTTTGCCCGATAATCCCCCGTAAACAACACATCCCACCACAAACCCGGACGTTCCCCAAAACCCGCCGCCATCGAACCCGCGTAAAGTGGGGAAGTTGTTCCGTGCGCCTGACCCGTATGTGCGCCACAACCGGAAGCAAATAGTCGATGGGCATGATTCAATGATTGTGATTCGCGCTGATTATCCGGACTCAGCCGGAGATAAGACCGAATCGTTGGCAATCAAATGCCGACGCGGTATGGTGGTGCTATTCGCTGCTAAACCATACACGAATTTCACAGAGACATGAAAGCAACTTCCTTATGAACGCACCCCGCATCATCACCGAGTTACCGCGTTTGGCCCCACGGGGGTTGGACACACACAAAGGAAGTTATGGCCGCGTAGTCGTTGTGGCGGGGAGTCGAGGCATGACGGGCGCGGCGGTTTTGTGCGGCAGTGCCGCGTTGCGGGGTGGGGCGGGGATTGTGCAGGTGGCGTGCCCGGCGGACGTGCAGAGTATTGTCGCAGTCGGAAACCCGTGCTACATGACGTTCGGCATTCCGCAGTATGCGACGTGTACCTACTCGGAGGCCGGGATTGCGGAGTGCATCGGTTTCTGTCAATCCGCCAGCGTGATTGCGATCGGGCCAGGTTTGGGCTGTCGTCCCGAAGTAATTCAGTTAGTAACCTCCCTCCTTGAAGCTCATCCGACGATCCCGGTTGTGTTGGACGCCGACGGAATCACGGCCCTTTCGCCGCTTCCGGAGGCAGTTCGCAACCGAACCGTCCCACTGGTTCTGACCCCGCATCCGGGTGAATTCGCCGGTCTACTCAACATGACGGGTGCCGAAGTCCAAGCCAACCGGGAACAACTGGCCGTCGAGTTTGCACGACAACACAACGTCGTGCTGCTGTTGAAAGGCCATCGCACCATTATCACGGACGGCGATCGAATTGCGTTCAACCCAACGGGCAACCCTGGCATGGCCACGGGCGGTTCCGGGGATGTGCTGACGGGGTTGATTGCCGCACTCATCGCGCAAGGGCTAAGCGGCTTCGATGCCGCCCAACTCGGTGCATGGATTCACGGCCGCGCGGGTGATCTGGCGGCAAACGAGGGATCGCAAGTGTCACTGATTGCGTCCGATTTGCTCGACTACCTGCCGCGAGCGTTTCGAGAGATTTAGGAACTGTATAGCCGATGTGGTTTTGTTAGCCCGACGCGCAAGCGAGGGGCAAGGCAACCAATCGCACGCATTCCCAGTTCCAAATTCTCCAAAGCAAGTTGGACACGTTTTGTCACAAACCCCTCGCTTGCGCGTCGGGCTAACAAGCAATCACGCCGCGCCCATAACGAGCGCCCCGTTCTGGCCGCCGAAGCCGAAGCTGGTGGACAGACCGTACTTCACGCGGGTTTCGCGGGCGGTGTTGGGGATGTAGTCGAGGTCGCACGCCGGGTCGGGGTTCTTCAAGTTGATGGTCGGCGGAAGCACTTGGTTGCGGAGGCTTAGGGCCAGGGCCGCCGCTTCAATCGCGCCGGCCGCGCCGATGCTGTGGCCGATCATCGACTTAATCGACGAGAGTTTCACGTCCCGCGAATGGGCACCGAAGACACGCTTCACGGCAGCAGTTTCCATCGCGTCGTTCAGCTTCGTGCTGGTGCCGTGGGCGTTGATGTACCCGACATCGCGGTGATCAACGCGGCCTTCGGTGAGGGCGCATTGGATCGCCCGCGCGCCGCCCCGGCCTTCCGGGTCGGGCTTCGTGATCGAGTACGCATCGAAGGTGCTGCCAAAGCCCAACACTTCCGCGTAAATCTCGGCGTTCCGGGCTTTGGCTTGCTCGTACTCCTCCAGAATCAACACCGCAGCGCCTTCGCTAATCACGAAGCCGTCGCGCATCCGGTCGAACGGCCGGGACATTTCTTGCGGGTCGCGGTTGGCAGTCGTTAACGCGCCGAGTGCGGTGTAGCCCAGCAACAACAGCGGGTCGATGCGGCTGTCCGCACCCCCGGCAATCATGATGTCCGCGTCGCCACGGGCAATGTTGCGGAACGCTTCCCCGATCGCCTGCGTGCCTGCCACGCAGGCGGTCACAATCGTGTTGTTCGGGCCTTGGGCGTTGAACGCCATCGAAATGTGCGACGCGACCATGTTCGGCAAGTGCTTCAACAACCACATCGGAAACAGTGGCGACGGCGTGCCGGGCGGGCACATCAAACCGGGGTCGAGTACCCCGTCGTCGTTCACGGCACGGGCCAACATCGGCCCCAGTTCCGCGAGATCGACGGGGACCATGCCGGTACCAATCACCACGCCAATCCGTTCCGGGTCCAGGACGGGCAACGACAGCCCACTGTCACGAATGGCCAACCCCGCCGCGCCAAGACCGAACTTGGCCGCCCGGCCCATCACTTTCAGTTGTTTCCGCATCGAAACGGGGACGTAGGGCGCCGGGTCGAAGTCGTGGACTTCACCCGCCACGCGGACCGGGTGCCGACTGGCATCGAACGAGCGAATCGGCCCGATGCCGCTGACGCCGTTGATGCACGCCTCCCAAAATCGCTCCCGGCCAATTCCGTTTGCCGCAACCACACCGATGCCCGTGATGACAACCCTTCGCATGAATCACCCATAATTCAAATGCGGAAACCAGAACTCGGAATGGAATCAAACGCCAGAAGACAATCCGTAGTCTTCGACTTTGATGCTGTGTTTCGCATTCCCCGGTCCGCACTGCCACTAATTTATCCTGTTAACCTAGGCTTCGCAACCTACCCGGTCTACCACAAGCAATCTGTGGGCCATTGCCCATCATGCGGACGGTGCGAACGGCATGACCGGGCGGGTTTGAGTGGGGATTAAGCCAGTTCGCAGACGATTTCATTCAGCGAGATGGATTCCAACTCCGACAAGGCGAGCGCAACCGGAAGACCGTCCATCACGCGGTGATCGAAACTGATCCGCACGATCACGGAACCATCCACTTCAAAAGGGCCATACGTGAGCGTGGTCGCAACTGGGGAAATGATCCGCCCAAGATTGGCACCGGCACCGGCAAGGACCGTCATCGCAAAGGTGCCAATAGTTTTGGCCCGATGCCGACCGGAAAGATTCAGTCCGATCCACCAAAGAATTCGCCGCAACGGTAGCGGATAACGGGTGTAGCGAATAAGCCGTGCGAACGGCCGAATCTGCTCGACCGGTTTCGTTTTGAAATCGTTGAGCTGCGAAGTGAGCTTCACAAGGGACTGCTGATCCGGTGCGCGAATCAACCCAAAGAACACGGCCGGTTCGCCCTCAAAATCCCGTGCGACAGCCACGGATGCAATACTTTGGTCCGCTTCATAGAGATGTGGCCAAGGGTACACACAATACGCTTGCCGTAAGACGGGATGCCGCGCTGCCGTGATCGCGTAAGCCTTCACGAAAATCGCCGCCCACGACGGCGGGTGAGTCAACCGTTGCCGCGCCGCAATGAGTGTCGCCAGTTGCATCCGGCGTTCGATCGGGACTATCGGAATGTATCGACACAAGTGCATCAAATCCACGACCCAACGCCGGGGCAGGGACAACGCAATGCGACGACCAGGGCTAGGCGGTTCTGTTTTCACAGAAGTAATGTAGTTGGCAGGTAGCGAAAGCCCATGCACGATCGTCCATGGGCGTTGGGTGATGTGCATGGGCGTTGGGTGCCGCAGTTTTTCCCGGTGCGCGGTTGTCAGACGTTCTTCGACCGCTATAGTGATCGTTCTGTGAATAGGTCTGGATTTGTCAGGAGTCGATCATGGGTATGCAGTGCGCGATTTGCGCGAAGAAGCCGGCTCGCGGCAATATGAAGACGTATCGCGGTAAGGCGAAGTACCTGGGCGGGGTCGGTAAGAAGATCACCGGGATCAACAAGCGGGTTTACAAGCCAAACTTGCAAAAGATTCAGATCGCCCTAGGCGGCGAGACGGTTCGGGCACGGGTTTGTTGCCAGTGCATCCGGAGCGGTGCGATTCAACGGCCGTTGCGGCGCCAGCCGTTCAGCATGCAGCCGATTTAATCCGACGTGCGACTACGGCGGGGGTAATGCAGATGTCCAAGCGTACCAAACTTGTGATGGCTGTAGTATTTCTTGTGGTGGCTCTGCTGACACTTGGGTATTTTGCTCTGCCAATGTCGCCGGGTTCGAGGATCACGCCCTCGTCTATTCAGTCGATTACGGTGGGCATGACCCAGGCTGAAGTTGAGATGTTGTTGGGCGTACCGCCAGGCGACTATGACCCAGACTCGACTGTCGAATCGCTTCCCGAATCGTTCGTCGTCGGCCATGCTATCGCTGGCACCGGCAAACACTGGATCGGTTTCAGGGCGGCGGTTTTTGTGACTTTTGACAAGGCTGGACGTGTGGTCGAAATTTGCCCACTGGCTGTCCATAAAATGTCACCCAACCTAATCCAAAAGTGGCGTCAAAAACTCGGGTTGTGATTTGTTGGGATGTACGGTTCCGCTCTCCAAGTCGCCGGGTCCGCCGTTTTATCCCGGTGTGCACCCCGCGACTTGATTGTGTTTAGCTTGCTGACTTGAGGACTGCTCGTATGTCGCTCTCGATTGAAGAAGTGCGAAAAGTGGCCAAGCTCGCACGGCTGGAAATGACCGACGCGGACCTTTCGACGATGGCCGATCAGTTGAACAACATCCTCGGGTACGTCGATCAACTGCAAGAAGTGAATACGGACGGCGTCGAACCGCTGGCCCATCCGTTGCCGGTGCAAAACGTCTTCCGCGATGATGTGCCAACACCATCGCTACCCGTTAGCGAAGCCCTCAAGAATGCACCCAACCGGATTGGCGATTACTTCGGCGTCCCGGCGGTGTTTGATAGCGACGAATCGTGACAGTTCCTTCCTTATCGGCAATCTGAATCACCATGTCACTCCTTGAAAAAACCGCAACCGAACTGCTCGCCCTGCAAGCCTCGGGGCAAGTGACGGCCACGGAAATTGCTACGGCGTTTCTGGCATCCATCAAGGAGCGGGACACGAAGGTCAACGCCTTCCTGTACGTGAATGAAGCGAGCGTTCACCAACAAGCCACGGCGATTGATGCGAAGCGCAAGTCGGGGGTGAAGCTTGGTCTGCTGGCAGGGGTTCCGGTTGCGATCAAGGACGTGCTTTGCACCAAGGGCGTGCCGACGACCTGTTCCAGCAAGATTCTGCAAAACTTCGTGCCGCCCTACGACGCGCATGTCCTGGAAAAGTTGAAGGCCGCCGATGCCGTGCTGATCGGCAAGACGAACATGGACGAGTTCGCAATGGGGTCGTCCACCGAAAACAGCGCGTACCAAACGACGAAAAACCCCTGGGACGTGACCCGCATTCCCGGCGGTTCCTCCGGCGGCTCCGCAGCAGCCGTGGCCGCGTGTGAAGCACCCGTTTCGTTGGGCACCGACACCGGCGGTTCGATCCGCCAACCGGCGGCGTTGTGTGGCATCGTCGGGATCAAGCCGACCTACGGGCGGGTGTCCCGGTACGGGCTGATTGCGTTCGCCAGTTCCCTCGACCAAGTCGGGCCGTTCACCCACGATGTCACCGATGCCGCGTTGATGATGGAAGTCATCAGCGGTCACGACCCGCGCGATTCGACGAGCATCGACAAGCCCGTTCCCAGTTATCGCCAAACGTTGAACGACCCGGTGAAGGGGCTTCGCATCGGCGTTCCGAAACAGTTCTTCGACGAAGGGTTGGATAGCGAAGTCGAACAATCCGTTCGGGCTGCGCTGAAGGAATACGAAAAGCTCGGCGCGAAACTGGTGGACGTGTCGCTGCCCTACGGGACGAAATACGCGGTGGCGGTCTACTACATCGTGGCCACCGCCGAGGCGTCCAGCAACCTCGCCCGCTTCGACGGGATGCACTACGGCCACCGCACCAAGACGAAGTCCGACCTCATCGGCACGTATTCCAAATCGCGCGGCGAAGGCTTCGGCAAGGAAGTGCAACGGCGGATCATGCTCGGGACGTATGCCCTTTCGAGCGGCTACAAGGATGCCTACTACTTGAAGGCGCTCAAAGTGCGCCGGCTGATCCTGAACGAGTTCACCGAAGCGTTTTCGCACTGTGATGTCATCATGGGGCCGACATCCCCGAGCGCCGCGTTCAAGATCGGCGAGAAGTCCGACAACCCGTTGGCGATGTACCTGTCGGACATTTACACCATCTCGTGTAACCTCGCCGGTATCGCCGGGTTAAGCCTGCCGTGCGGGTTCACGAAGGGTAACCTCCCGATCGGCCTGCAATTGCTTTCGCCCACCTTCGACGAAGAAAAAATGCTCCGCATCGCCCGCATGTACGAGGCCGTCACCGATTGGCACACCCGCCGCCCGAAAGTGGTTGGTTAAGGCATTTTCGTTATTATCCTAGGCCGTGTTGATTGAAGGCGGGTCAACGACGGCGGCCTGAAAATCTCATTTGAGCCAGATCATTGTTGCGGCTAGCAAGACCATCCCCAGAAA
>JAYVXO010000161.1:0-4678 GCA_043785105.1 Fimbriiglobus sp. | reverse complement strand
CCGCCCGACTCCGGGTTCGTCACGCGGTAGTCCGAAAACACCCGCTTCTTGCCGAGGTTCTCGATCTGAAACTTCCCCGCCCGCGCCCGCTGACGCCGTAGGTCAATCTGTTCTTCACGCAGCATTCCGAGTTATCCTGGACAAGCAGTCAAGTCTGAGTGGGACATCTTACCAGCGGCATGTGGATAGCAGAAAATGTTATTGGCCGAGTGCGCGTGGAGCCTAGCAAAATTTCCTGGCACTCACTCATCGACGGGTTTTCGGCCCTGATAAGGGTCGTTCGATCAGCCCAGTGCGATGCCCTGGGAACTCAGGAAGTGAGAAAATCATGAAAAATCTGTTGCATTGCGGATGTGTTGAGGTTAGTTTAGATTTCGGTAGGTCGAATTGATACGACCAATATCTGGTCTCAGACGATCTTACCGACTGCTTCTCGTCTTCAATTTTTGAAAGGTGATCGCAATGTCTCTCCTCTCCCGAAACGTGAGACCCCGCCGTGGGTTCACGTTGATCGAACTGCTGGTCGTGATTGCGATTATCGCAATCCTGATCGGGCTGTTGTTACCTGCAGTGCAAAAAGTTCGTGAGGCCGCTGCCCGAATGCAGTGTACGAACAACATCAAGCAGATTTCGCTGGCGGTCCACAATTACCAGGACTCACGCGGGAAGCTGCCCGATTTGTACTACGAGGTAGGTGGCAACCAACCGCGGGGTACGATTTTCTTCTTCATCCTGCCGTACATCGAACAGGGCGCGATTTGGGATACCTCCACGGCAGGCCCCTTTCTCCCCGGTGTGAATGACTTCATTTCTTGGGTTCCAGTCGGTGGAGGAAAGTTCCAAGCCCCCGCAGCACGACCCGTCAAGGCCTATCTCTGTCCGTCGGATTCAACCGGTGCGGACAACGGCCTCTGGGCAATCTTCGGCAACCCCAACGAAGTGGGGAACTGGTCGTTCTCCAATTACGGTGCCAACTACCAGGTGTTCGGTGATCCAGCCAAAGGGAACAATGCTTACGCTGGATCCCAAACCGGTTTGAAATTGCAGACAATCACGGACGGCACCTCCAACACGATCATGTTCGCCGAAAAATTCCGTCGTTGTAAACCAAATGGCGCTGAATACGCCTCTCTGCACGGTCACGGCGCCTGGAACGTGCCGTACATGCCGACGTTTGCATACGGGAACGCACTCGGTACGGCCGGATACACAAATAACTCGGGAATCGTCGGTGTTGTGGGTGCAAATTCTCGCTTCCAGGTCATCCCGCAGAACGCGAGGACGTGTAACCCGATGATGACGCAAGCCATTCACACGGGCGTGATGTTAACGGGATTGGCTGACGGGAGTGTGCGTGGCGTTAGTAGTGGTGTGTCCGGGTTAACCTGGTGGCAGGCGTTGACACCAACCGGCGGTGAAGTTCTTGGTAGCGATTGGAACTAGTCCATTTAACACTTTATTTCAACAACGGAGTCTGTATGCGTCAGTGGGTTGTCATCGCCGTACTCTTCTCGGCGCTGATCGGAGTAACAGGTTGCGGGCCGGGGTCAGCCACACCGAGCACCGGCCCGGCGATTCAGATGAATACGGGCGGACCGGGGGCCATGAAACCCCCTGGTGAAGGCGGAAAACCCTCACTGCCCGATGCAGCGAAACCGAAGTAACTACCAAAACAGGCGACCGACACCAGTCGGTCGCCTGGTGCTTTTCGATGTCATCTCCCGCTTTTTACTATGCATTCCCTACCAATGGCTCCGGCTGTAGTCTGCTATTGTGGTATACTACAATCATGGACGCTTCCCCATCTCGCACGTTCATTGAACTCCCTACGTTCACGAGCCAGTGGACAGCGCTGGGTTTTACAGATGAGCAGTTGTCCGATTTACAACAAGCAATTCTAGTAAACCCGCAGGGCTACCCAGTCGTGCCAGGGTCTGCGGGGTTTCGCAAGGTCCGCGTTGCGGTTGCGGGGAAAGGCAAGCGGGGCGGGGCACGGGTCTTGTACGCGGACATCCGTGGCGTCGGAGTCGTGATTCTGGGCGTGGTGTTCATGAAAAATCGTCAGTCCAATTTATCAGCCGCACTACGTGGGAATCTTGTTGAACAATACCGAACGTTGCTCCTCAATTTAGGGGTCGTACATGAAGACTAAACAGGTCGGTGAGATCAAGAAGGCTCCGACGCCGATTGCGAGTATGACTGCGGATTTGAAGCGGCTGAACGAATTTCTGTCAAAAGGGCACACGCTCGAAGAGGCAGCCCAGCAAGGTCTGATCCGAATGGCGCGGGTGGAACTTAAGCCAGTGTCGGAACACGCTGAGCAGGCGAAAAAAGCACGGGAAAGTCTCAAGCTGTCTCAGCCGGAGTTTGCGGCGTTTCTCGGGGTGTCGCCTCAGTTGGTGAAAGCGTGGGAACAAGGGCGACGAAACCCAGCCCCACCAGTTCGTGTCATGCTCCGACACATCGCCGCGAAGCCGAAACAGTGGGCGGCGTTCGTTTCGTCCGAAAACGAACCGCAACGATGACGCACTTCGACACGATCATTTTGGGGCAAGGGTTGGCGGGGACCACGTTGGCGTGGGCGTTGCAGGCTGTGGGGTTTCGCGCGTTGGTGGTGGATCGGGAGGAAGCGGTCACGTCGTCGCGGATTGCGGCGGGGTTGATTACGCCGATCACGGGGCAACGGCTGGCGATGTCGTGGCGGTTTGATGAACTTTGGCCGGTGGCTGTTGGGTTTTATCAACAGATCGAAGTGGTGACGAAGTCCTCGTTTTTCCGCACCGGCCCGATGGTGCGGCTCATACTTCATGCGGAAGAGCAACTCAAGTTTGCGAAGAAACAGGACCCAGCTTTTCGGCGGCTCGTCGCACACCCGGTGCCGCTGGTGAACGCCGATTGGTTCGCGGACCCTTACGGCGGTTTCGAGATGGCGCCCTCGGCCCGGCTCGACGTGGCTGCCTATTTGGATGCGTCGCGGCGCTACTTTCAGGCTCGGGGTTTGTATCGGAAAGACGACGTGCAAATTCCGGATGACATCGCGTTGTCAGTGGACGGCGTGGCGATCCCCCGGCTGGGTGTGACCGCCACACGGCTTGTGTTTTGTCAGGGGTTTAGTGGCGTGAACAATCCGTGGTTCACCAACGTTCGCTTCGGGGCAGTCAAGGGTGAAATACTCACGCTCCGAATTCCGGAGTTGACCGAACCCCGCACGATCAACCGTCACGGCACTTGGCTCACACCCCTTGGCAACGGCCTGTTCCGTGCGGGGGCGACCTACGACCGTGCCAATTTGGACCAACTGCCAACGACTGCCGGACGGGACGCGATCCTCACGCAAATTCGCCAGTTCGTCCGCCTGCCGGTTGAGGTTATCGCCCACGATGCGGCAGTCCGACCGATTGTCCCGAGTAACCGCCCGGTGATCGGCGTTCATGCCACGCACCCGCAACTAGCGTACTTTAACGGTCTCAGTTCCAAGGGGTCGCTGTCGGCTCCCTTTTATGCGGCCCAACTAGCGAACCACGTGGCCAACGGGACCGCGATCGAACGTAAAGTGGATTTGCGGGAATTGTCGCCGTTCCCGGCATAGAACTAAGTACACCTAAGCCACCAACATCACCGGAATTCCCACCCATGCGATCGAACACCCTCAAGCAACTTCTGCGATTCGGCAAGCCTGCGGTGGGCACCTGGCTTTCGCTGGGTAGCATCACGGCGGCGCGGTTCTTGGCGCGATCGGGGTTTGATTGGCTTTGCATCGACATTGAGCATTCCTTGGTCAACGTCGAGACGACGACGCACATTCTTGGTGCCATCGCCGATGCGGGTGGGGTGCCACTGGCGCGAGTGCCGTCGAACCGCCACGACCATATCAAGCGTGTGCTGGACAACGGCGGGTACGGGGTTGTCGTGCCGATGGTGAACACGAAACAAGAAGCCACCGATGCCGTGGCCGCGTGTCTGTATCCCCCGACCGGCACCCGCAGTGTCGGCGGCAGTGTTCATGCCCTGAACTTCTCGGCCACGCCGACGGATTACTACGCCAAGGCCAACGACGAAATCGCGGTCATCTTGCAGTGCGAACACATCGACGCGGTGCGGAATTTTGACGCGGTGTACGGCATCCCCGGCATCGACGCCGTGTTCGTCGGCCCGAACGACCTCGCCGCCAGTATGCGCACCCCCGACGGTAAACCACCCCACTCAGATGTGTTCCAGCAAACCCTAGCGGAGATTCTCGCCGGGTGCAAACGCAACAAAGTCGCCGCCGGGATTCACACGTTCACGCTTGAAGAAGCGAAACAACGCATCGCGGAAGGCTGGCAATTCATCGCCATCGCCAGCGAATTGAAGTTCATGCTCGAAGGCGCCGCGACCGTCGTGAAGGGGCTAGGCAAAACCGGTAGCGACACGGCGAAGTATTAGGCGGGTGGTGCAAGCTCGGGTGGGCGTCATGGAAGTGGGTGGAAAATTTGTTCCCGTTCGCAGAAGACTGGTTTTCAACCCCACCGGGGTTGTTCCATTAGAGCGTTCTTCAAGTAATCGTAGCGTGGTATCCACAATGTCCCAGGTAGTTCCTGCTTTCCTGCGGCCGGATCATGTCGATCCATTTTCCGATTCCCGCCTCCAGCGTCTCCACCGTCCGCAACGCCGCCTTCCGCGCCAGCGACTTCAACTT
>JAYVXO010000160.1:0-38485 GCA_043785105.1 Fimbriiglobus sp. | reverse complement strand
TTTCTGGGGATGGTCTTGCTAGCCGCAACAATGATCTGGCTCAAATGAGATTTTCAGGCCGCCGTCGTTGACCCGCCTTCAATCAACACGGCCTAGTTTGGAAGCGGTGACTGGGGCGATGCTGCGTGCCTGATACTTGTGGGTCAATGTGCCTGTGGTGTCGAATGCCGCAATCACCGGCCCGGTTACTACTCGTACTTTGGTTACTTTGTATTTGTCGTCAACTCGAACTAAGACATAACGACGACCCGGTGAAACTTCCTCATTCCATATCTGCAGGTTGTTTGACTTCTGAACGTAGGTGTCAAAGTTCTGCCCCGGAAAGCGCGGTTGTGTTTTTGTAAACGATTTCGGAACCGGGTATCCAAGGGCTTGGCATACAGCAGTCTTGAGTACCTTTGATCGGGTACGCAGTGGCTGGTCAAGGACTAAACCGCGTAGCGCATCATCCAAAATGGCCTGAAGGTTTTCGTCAGTGAGAAATAAGTCAAGATGCTGTTGAAGCGAATCGTAGATCGACAGGCCTGATGCCATGATCGCTGATGTAAGCACATGGCCCATGCCGCTCCTAGTGTGCAGGAGTTACACACGCCTATAACCCCTGCGTCAGTTCTGAAATGGTGGTATTTAGTGCTTTGGCAATGGTCAGGATGTTCCGCAAGGAAACGTTGCGTTGGCCGCGCTCAATTCCACTGATGTAGGTGCGGTCAAGACCGCACTTTGTGGCAAACTTTTCTTGGGAAAGCCCGATGGCTACCCTACGCTCACGCACTCGTTTCCCGAATCGTTCGAGAATATCCATCCCTCAGCCTTTTGGGAAAGTGTAAAAAGCTACGACGATAGGTCTACGGATTATGCGCCAACGGGTTATGAGTCTACGGACTATGAGTCACTGACTTGTTTTCTGCAGTTCTAGTTCGGAGCAGAGCAGTGGAGATGAGACTTCCCTTACCAACTACTGGGAATGGGAAACGTGATGGGTGCAAACTTGAACAGAAATCGGAGGAATCGGCGGATCACTTTGCTTGCACATCCGGTTGTTGGGGTTGTTGCAGTTTCGATTGTTGCGCCGGTTGGGGGTGGCGCCTTTGTTACCCGGACAGGTCTTCTTTCCGTTCTGGCGTTCGCAACAGGGCGTCAAAGTGGCGATGTAGTTGGTACCACGATGAGCAAGATGCCTCTCGGGTATATTCCCCGGTTCATGGAGGAACTGTTGTGAAACTGCGTTCGCTCTGCCCAATGGCAGTCGCCCTCGGGGTGTGGGTTGGTGGCTCCACCCAGGCCGCCGACAAGGCCAAGACCCCAGTAAAAGTCCCGGTCGAGGCGAAGGATTCGTCTAAGACCCCTATCAAACAAGTCTCGGCGGTGAAGCCACTGGAGACGACGGTTGACCAGAATCAAAAGCTTGCGGAAGCGGTGGCAGCGAGACTGTCCGCCTCGACGATTTCCGAAGGTGCGGATGTCAGCATTGTGACTGAATCGGGCACGGTGACGATTTCCGGCTCGGTACGAGAAGCCCAGCAAAAGAACGCGATTCTGCAAGAAATTCGCGTGGTTCCTGGCGTGTTGTTGGTTCGTGACGGCCTCGTGGTCGGCTCAATGGTTCGGCAAGCCCAGGCCGGCGGCCCGATTGCCGGTATGCCCCCCGTCACCGTGATGCCGGGTGCCTCCGGCCCTTACGTGGAACCGGCACCACTGGGTGCGCCCGGTGCGGGTACAGGTGATGGCGCCGCCCCGCCACTGCCCCCCTACGCTTGGCCAACTTATGCTCCGCACAACAACGCGAGCCGCATCGGTTACCCAACGGCGTACCCGTACAACGCCTACCCGTTCATCGGCCCGTTCTACCCGTTCCCGAAAGTGCCACTCGGCTGGCGTTCGGTCACGATGACCTGGGAAGACGGCCACTGGTGGTACGGCCGCACGTCCGCCCCGCACGACTACTGGCGTGTGCGGTTCTGGTAAGCAATTGCCGGAATGACAAACGACCCCAGCCCGCAGGCTTGCTTGCGGGCTGGGGTCGTTTTTGTTTGAAATAGATTTTGCCAGGACTTGTCCCACTTTGCGCTATTCTGCGTTACGATAGTCAAATGGAAACAACGACACAAACCACGACCGTGGACCTGACAGGGTTGCCGGAGCCGGTCATTGCGAGCATCAAGCAACTCGTGACCTCCATCCGCAACGGCAGTGCAACTTGCGCTGAGAAGAAAGCAGAACCACCGCCACTCATGGGACGATTCTCGCATTTGGGCTATTCGTTTCCAAAGGAAGAGATCGACGAAGCACAACGAGAGATGTGGGCAAACTTTCCACGCAAATCTCTCAAGTAGATCATCTCGCACCAACCGCTCGTTCAAGCTGTATCTATTGCCAATTAGCATTCCGGGCGAACCGGCGACATCAGTCGCCTGGGTAAAAACCACCCTGATGCTTGAGACTGACCACCCAGCAGCTTACGCAGCCGGTTCGCCGCGAACTGATTGTGTACCGCCTTTCGCTAACCTGCCTTTACGAAACACATCGTCTTCTGACACAATCCCGCCATGAGCACAATGAAGAGTATCCTCGGGCCGAACGGGACTGTGGCGAAGCAGTGGAAGGCGTTTGAGTCTCGACCGCAACAGGTAGAGATGGCGGATGCAGTTGCGCAAGCATTGGATCACAAACAGAAGTTGCTGGTGGAAGCCGGTACGGGGGTCGGGAAGAGCTTTGCGTATCTGGTGCCGGCGGTGTTGGCAGTTGCGGCGAAGAAGGATTATCGGGTGGTCATTTCCACACACACGATTGGTTTGCAGGAACAACTCTTAACCAAAGACATCCCGTTTTTGCAATCGGTGTTGCCGCACGAGTTCCGACCGGCGCTGGTGAAGGGGCGTGGGAACTATCTCAGTCTTCGTCGGCTTCGTGTCGCCCAGCAACGGATGAATACGATGTTGACCGATCCGATTGCGATGTCGCAACTCGTTCAGGTCGGCAAATGGTCGCGTCAAACGACCGATGGCAGTCGGGCTGATTTGCCGTTTCAGCCGATGCCGTCGGTTTGGGATTTGGCCGAATCCGAGAGCGGGAATTGTTTGGGACGAGTGTGCCCGAATTACTCGGAGTGTTTCTACTTCAAGGCGAGGCGGGCGGCCTTCGGGGCCAATTTGCTGATCGTCAATCACGCGCTGTTTTTCAGCGACCTTGCGTTGCGAAAGCAGGGGGCGGGGTTGCTGCCGGATTACAACGCGGTCATTTTTGACGAAGCCCACACGCTGGAGGATGTCGCCGCCGACCACCTCGGGCTGTCCGTCACGCAAGGTAGCGTGGAATACTTGCTCAACCAGTTGATGGCGCCGCGATCGAACAAGGGCGTGCTGGCGGTTCACGGGGATTCCGAGAGTTTCAACCAACTCGAAGCGACGCGGCAAGCCGCCGAACGGTTCTTTACCTCGCTAAGTTTTTGGTTGAGTGGACAATCACGCGGCACGGGGCGTGTACGGAAACCGGAGTTGGTGCCGGACGTTCTTTCGGAAGAACTCGGCAAGCTAGCAGGAATTCTGGTCAAGATCGCTGCTACCTTGAAGAACGATGAGGAAAAGATTGAACTGACGAGTCGTGCCGAGCGGTTATTGGGCCAGGCGTTATCTGTGAAACAATGGCTCGCCCAGGAACTCGATGGCCAAGTTTACTGGGTCGAAGTTCGTCCGGGTCGGGTGCCGAAAGTTGCGTTGGCCAGTGCGCCGATCGAAGTCGGACCCGCGTTAAAAGAGCAGCTATATGACAAAATTCCATCGGTAATTTTGACGAGTGCGACGCTCAGCGCTGGTGGGGCAAAGGGCTTCAAACACTTTCAGAAGCGGTTGGGGCTGGATGATGCCGAGACAAACCAACTAGGTAGCCCGTTCGATTATCGCAAGCAAGTGGAACTGCATCTGTACAAGGACATGCCCGACCCATCGCAAAAATCGGCGGCGTTTGAAGAGGCGGTGTTTGCCAAGTTGCCCGAGTCGATTGCCCGAACCGAGGGCAGGGCTTTCGTGCTGTTTACCAGTTACACGTTCCTCAACAAAGCCGCCGAACGGCTGCGGCCGTGGCTTGCGGCGAATGGGTACACTCTGTTCGCGCAAGGGGATGGCCAACCGGCCGCGAAGATGCTCACCGCGTTTCGGACCACGTCCAAGGCGGTGCTGTTCGGCGTCGATAGTTTCTGGCAAGGCGTCGATGTGCGTGGCGAAGCACTCAGCAACGTCATCATCACGAAGTTGCCGTTCGCCGTGCCGGACCGCCCGTTAACGGAAGCCCGTCTCGAAGCGATTGAAGCCGCGGGTGGCAATGCGTTCATGGACTACTCGGTCCCGCAAGCGGCGATCAAGTTGAAGCAAGGCTTCGGTCGGTTGATTCGCACCGCAACGGATTCCGGCATCGTCGTGTTGTACGACCCGCGCGTGTTGACAAAACCTTACGGCAAAGCATTTCTGGAAGCACTACCCGATTGCCGACGGTTCGTCGATGGTGTTGAAGTTACGGAGCCGTTGCGCAAGACCAAGAAGGCGGCGGGGTAGTCCATCACGCAGTTCGGTTTGCTAGCCGACCGATAATGAACTTCACTAATAGCGGCACGAGTGCGAGCAAAAGGAACGCACCCAGGACTTCGAGTGAAAACACATGTCGCCACGATTCGATCTTGGCCAATTCGGTGCCGGCATTGGTGACGAGGAACGTGACTGGCAACATGCCGAAGAAACTGACGATTGCATACGTCCGGCTTCGCATATTCGTGATCCCCATGCCGAGATTCAGCAGCCAGAAGGGCAAACCGGGGATCAGCCGTAGCGTCAACAAGTAATAGGCACCATCCTGTTCGATGCGGCGATTCAACCCAACGAGGCGTGGGCCGAACCTTCGTTGCACCCAATCCCGAAATAAATACCGCGACGCCATCATGGCAATGGTGGCCCCGATCGTCGCGGCAAGATCGGCTGTCAGAGTGCCGACCCAGCGGCCAAATAGGGCACCGCCCAGTAGCGACAACCAAATCCCCGTTGGCAACGAAAGACTCGTGGCCACGACATAAATGACGAAGTAGATGAGCAGTGAATACGGCCAGTGGTCGTTGACGAGGGTTTGCAAATCGGTGAGGTTTTCTTTGAGGCGAGGAAAGCTGAGTTGGTGATTCAGCCCACTCAGATATACTCCGGCGAGCACTGCCCCGATTGCAAAAACCAACATCAATCGGGGCAGCCACCACTTGCGAGAGTCGCTCATGCTTGGCCCATCACGCCCAGTTGCAGAAGTTCCCCAGTAAAGTTCGGACGGTCCCCGGTCCAACTCCCGACGTTACCACCACCACCGTTGACCCCTTCCGCTAACCCACGTGTCAGCACGTACCAGCAGAAATAGCAGTGGTTACTGGTGGCACCCGGCAAGGCGTTCGGGTCGCGGGCCAGGATTTCGTTGCGGATGGCGGTTAAGCCTTCGCGGAAGACTTTGCCAACGTAGGGGTGTTCCCGTGCGTTAGTGATGATGTCGGTCACGCTGTCGTGATAGATGTTGCCGATCGTGAGTTGGTCGAGGTCCGAGGCGAAGCCACAACAGGGTTTGACCTCGCCACGTGGGTTGACGATCAAGGCTTGGCCGGGGCCTTCGCAATAGTCTTCCGCAAACCACGTTCCATCCCAGGAATTGCCGCCGCCCAGGTTCTCTGCCCGTTCCACCGTGGCGAGATGGTTCCAGTTCATCGTCATGGTGAAATCGTCGCTGACTAGCATGAAGCGGTGCAATAGGTCCGACCATGCGATGATGCCACCGAGTTCGCGGGCCAGACGTTCGATCGGTTCTTGGCCTTTGTCCAATGCCCGGCTGGCGTAGTTCAGCGAGATGATCGTGTCGCGGTTGAAAACACGTCGGGCAACCCGACAGAACTCGGCGATTTTGGCAATGTCCATGCCGTGGAATTTGTCTACGCTCAGCCCGAGTTTGCCGCTAAATCCTGCGTCCCGGAGTTGCGTTAAGACATCGGTTAGGTGCGATTCATCGCGGTGCCAGACGCCGTTGGACATCATCTTGTCGAACCGAAATCCCAACTCGGCGGCGCGACGGGTGACTACTATCAAGAAGTCCGGATACAGAAACGGTTCCCCGCCGGTGAAGCCGAGCATGTCGATCCCGACCGACCGGGCTTGTTCGAGAAACCGGACCGCCGTTGGGATGTCCAGGTAGTCCGTCCACTCGATCGGTACGCAGCAGTGCGGGCAGGCCAAGTTGCACTGGTACGTGCCTGCAAACGACAAGTAGTTCGGTCGAAAAACGTGTCGGGTGTCGGCAAGGGCGCGGGATTCGCCACGATCCAAGTTGGGCGTCAGGTGCGGGGTCGGTCGTGTCTCGGCCATGAACTTGCAGTCTCTCGATTTCGGGCAACCCTGTTTAATGGGATGTGCCGGGTAAGCCATTGCGTTAGAATATAGACACCGGAACGTCACCCCATAGTAACGTTCCCGGACGGTTTCCTCATTCGGATGAAGCGATTATGTCAATCGACTCGTCTCAGGTTTGGCAAGGCACGCGGTTTTCTCCTTGTGGGGGGACCGACAACACGGCACAATTTTCAAGGCTTGCCCAGGTTCGTCTCGCGTCTGACACGGAAGACACCATGCGCCGAACGTTCGCCCGAACTGGCTTAATCGCACTCCTGGTGGTGATTCTGGGAACACTGACCGTTTCCTTGTTTCAGGAAACGCACGCCCAAAACGCGGTTCCGGCAACACCAGCACCTGTAATGGCGTCCCGAACCGAGAACGGCCTGTTCACCATTCCGGAGCAACGGGATTCGCGCGAGCAATTGAAAGCGGTCGTGGAATACCTCGGCCGCAGCACCGTGCCGTGGGACGTGGTGTGCGGGACATCGCAACGATTACTCGATGCGAAAAGCGACTCGTTTTACCGCATTAAGGATGCCAAAGGGAACGACACCGGCACCGTTATCAGCGTCAAAGCGAAGGTGAACCAAATCCTTGCGGAGTTGCCCAAGGAAGGTCGGCAGTTTTACGAACAAGAGTATGGTTCTCTCGCCACTACGCTGTTGAAGCAGGGCGTCGAAGCGGGTTATGACAAGCCGGTTCTCGGCGACGTGGCACAGCGCTATTTTCACACCAAAGCCGGTGCCCAAGCTACACTATTGCTGGCAAGTCTCGACCTCGAAGCGGGTAACTATGCCGAAGCCGCTTACGGGTTCGTTCGCTTGCAAAGCCGTCCGGACGCTGCCGAAATCCTGACACCGCGGGTGCTGTTAAAAGCCGCGATGTCGTTCCGCCGCTCGGGGGATGCTCGCCAAGCCGAATCCGTGGCAAGCCTTTGGGAACGGCTCGAAAAATCCTACCCGCGCGACGGACTGCAAATCGGCCGTCGGACTTACACCCTGGATGAACTGAAAAAAGAACTCGATCGCTCCATCGACCTCGGACCGGGGCGCGGAGCCGAACGGTTTACGGCGATGCGGTTGGGGAATGCCTCTCACACGGGTGTCGGGGAGGGTGGTACGCCGTTCCTCGACGCGGCATTCGTGAAGCCGATGATCTTTCGCCGGGATGGCAAAGCAAAAGACGGTGCGGAGTGGGTCCAACAGAACTTGGAAGTCGCTTTCAAACGAATGGATTCCGCACGTCGTGGCGTCATTCTGCCGGGGTTTTTCCCGGTGTCGGCGCCGGGGATGGTCCTGTATCGGACTTATGATGGCGTGTACGCCGTCGCCTCCCGTGAGGGGATGGAATGGCAAGGCAAAACCCGAACGATTGGCGAATTGCTGTGGATTTCCCGCGCCGAAAGTGGCGCTCAGTCGTTGACGGGCGACGACGAACGGGGCGTCGCGCACATGTGGTGGAACCAGTATTGGGGCAACAACATGCCCAACGTGCTGTTCGAGAACGCCAACCTCGGTTCACTGAGTCACGACGGCAAACAAGTTTATTACGTGGACGACTTGGCGATCCTACCCCAACCCGTCGTCACCAACCCGAACATGGGTGGTTTCCCACAACCAGTCCAACCGACTGCCGGGTCATCGCCGGCCGGGATGCGGGCTAAGTCGGAATACAACCGGCTCGTGGCGTTAAACATGGACACGGGGAAAGTGGTCTGGTCTCTGGGCCGTCAAGAACAAACCCCGCTCACGGAACAGGAAGAAGAGAAGTCAACGAACAGCCAAATGCTGACGGAGAACTGCTTCTTTATCGGGCCACCGTTACCGCTCAACGGCAAAATTTACGCCCTTTATGAGCGGAAGAATCAACTCAAACTCGGCTGCTTCGATCCGAACAAGGTTGTCTTCACGCCACCGGGGCCGAACGGGGGGCGAATCGAACGCTATCCGGAATTGGTCTGGACGCAAAATCTCGGCGATTCGGCAACTTCGTTACGAACGGACACGATGCGGCGCATCCAACCGGCGTACCTTGCTTACGCCGATGGCGTGATGATCTGCCCGACGAACTGTGGCGTGGTCGTCGCCGTTGATGTTAACGCCCGCAGTTTGCTATGGGCACGCTACTACGGCTCCGCTCCCGACCCAAAAACGAACCCCGGTATCGGCGGGTTCGGGGGTGGCGGTCAATTCGGCAACGGCGGCGGGTTCGGTGGCGGCGGGCGTTTTCAGCCCAACGGAATGCCGATGCCGAATGCCACACTGCCGAACGAACGATGGCGGGCTTCGGCGCCCATCATTTCCGGTGGCAAAGTCGTTATCACGGCCCACGATTCGGACCAAATTCAATGCCTCGATCTGCGCACCGGCTCGCCCGTTTGGGCAGCACCTCGGGAACAAGATGATCTGTACGTCGGGAGCGTTTTCGACGGGAAAGTCGTCGTGGTGAGCAAAAAAGCAATTCGGGCTTTTGCACTCGATGGGGATGGCAAAGGCAGCGCGAAGTTACTTTGGGACAAGATCCAAATCGGCACGCCCTCTGGGCACGGTGTAGTGGCCAAGAACGGGCTGTACTACTTGCCGGTGATCGGGAACCCTGAACAGGTCGAATCGAAGGAACCGCAAGTTTGGGCGATTGATTTGAAAGCGGGACAGGTCCACTCCAAGACCGCGTTTCGGCGGAAGTTCGACGCCACGACTGACACCCGGCTCGTGTTGGGGAACCTGATCTTCCAGGACGGCCAACTCTTCTCACAGTCCGCGATCGAACTGACCGCGTTTCCGCTCATTGAATTGAAGCGATTGGAGATGGTCGAACGACTCAAAACCAACCCCAACGATCCCGACGGGCTGACCGCACGGGGCGAACTCTCACTGGACAACGGCGACATTCGGGATGCGATTGCGGACTTCAAAGAAGCCCAAAAACACACCCCGACTGACGCAGTGCGGCGTAAGATTCGCGCGAAACTTTATATCGCGTACACCGAACTGCTCCGCAACAAATTTGAAGACGGCGAGCAGTATTTGAGCGAGTACGAAGCGCTGTGCGAAGTGCCTGTGGACAGCGATGACCCTGCCGAAAAACAACGGCTGATCGACGAACAAATCCGTCGCCGGGGGTTGTACTTGTCGCTTGTTGCACGCGGTCGGGAACGACAGGGAAAACTGCCGGAAGCGTTCGATAGTTACCGGGCATTTGCCTCGCTGGGTGACAACAAACAACTAGTGAGCATTTACGACGAACCGAACGGCCAAACACGCCCCGATGTTTGGGCACGTGGTCGGATCGACGCGATGATTCGCAACGTTAAAGACCCTGCGGCTCGCAAGTCCCTTGATGACCGCGTTCAGAAGGAGTGGGACTCGCTTCGCACCGCTAATGACTTGGTTCGGTTGCGGGAGTTCGTCAAAATCTTCGGGCCATTCTTTGCAGCAGGTCAGGAAGCCCAATTGCTGCTCGCGGACCAGTTGATGCAAACCAACAACGACGAGGACACCCGCGAAGCTCAGACCCTGCTAATGCAACTTTATGCGACTTGTGAAGACAAAACGATTGCCGCACGCGCAACGGAAGCATTGGCACGGTTGTTGACTCGACGCGGAATGCTCGAAGATGCGGTCGGGCTTTATAACCAACTCAACACGAAATATCCCGAACAGACCGTCCGCGACGGGAAAACCGGCGCCGAGGTTTACAGCGAACTCATCACGGATAAACGGCTACTGCCGTACTTGGAACCGACACGGGTTTCGACGATGTCGAAATTCAAAGTGGAGGTGCAACAATCCAACGTGGGGCGAGCCAACCCGCAAGGCTTTACCCTGCAACCGGACGGCGAACTCTTCCCCTTCTTCCAGCGGTTCACACTGAACATGGAGCAGAATCCAGCAGACGGAACCTGGGTTCTGCGTGTCCTGGATCGAACGACGAACGAAGAACGATGTAAGTTCGCCGGGATCGCACAATTCGCCACACAGAATGGCGTGCAAGGGTCATCCAACACCCGGATGTCTCTTGCCAACGGTCAACTGGTGCTGCTGAACCTGGGGCATTTCATTTATTGCTTCGATCTCGCAGAAAAGCGCGAAGTGTGGCGACAAAATTTGCTCGGGAAAACACCCTCGCTCAATCTGCCCCAAACGCGGGTCGAAGCCGACGGCGATTTGGTTTTCCAATACGACGACGGCTGGATGTTCCGCCTGGGCCGCTCGATGGTGTTACAGCCCACCTACGCTTGTCTGGTCACTCGGGACGGTTTGAAAGCACTGGACCCCACAACGGGCCAGGAACTTTGGGTCCGGACCAACGTGTCTTCCAAGGTGCAAATCTTCGGTGACGCTAAGTACATTTACTTGATTGAAAGCACCGGCTCGCGCGTGCTGCGGGCCATTGATGGAACAGTTGTGGACGGGGTCAAAGACTTCGCGCCGTTGTTCGCGTCAAGTGCCAAGCAATCACTCATTGGACATCGTGTCTTGGTTAACGAAAGTCCCAAGGAAGACCGGGTTCTTCGCTTGTACGATCCGCTGAAGGGGGTCGATGTCTGGCGGCGTGAACTGCCACTGAAAACCGAGGTGATGAAGTCACTCAACCCGGATTTCGTTGGCTGTGTGCTGCCGACCGGGGCGATCGAAGTGATCGACACACTCAACGGCAAAACGGTACTCAAGGGCGAACTCGATCCGCAACTGCTGTCTCCCCATATCCGGGACGGCAAAGGAACAAGCACGCTGACAACACCGTTGTTGCTTACCGATTCCGAACGGTTCTATGTGATCCTGAACCGGAGCACGGATCAACGTTCGGTTCCCCAAAATGTCTATGCTTGGCGATTGCGGTCACAGCCTGTGAACGGCGCAATTTATGCTTTTCATCGTGGCACCGGCAAACGGCTCTGGTACAACAGTGATGTTTTACTCAATCAAAACCTCTACGTGGATCGTTTTGATGATCTGCCCGTATTAGTGGCGGCATCCATGAACTTGGACCCTTCAACCCGTGGCTACCAATATCGGGTTGTCGTGCTGGAAAAGCAGGCCGGGCGGTTGCGGCATAACTACCCGTATCAGTTCAACGGAGAATTTTCTTCGGTGGCCCTCGACCCGAAAACGCGAGCCATCGAGTTTATCCGGCCTAACGATCAGCTCCGGATTCGGATTTCACCCGACGATGAACTCGGGCTGAAGCGATGATCGACGGGTGCCTAATTTGTGGGCAGGAATCAAAGCAATATGCCCCACATGGGACTTGTCAGTGCTGTCTGAATTCGTTTTTGTCCTCATTCCAGGGTCAAGCTTATGAAAGCGTTGTGCAAGACTGCGGTTCCCATGCTAATGGCGTGGGCGATTTTGTACACCGCACCAGCCGGTTTGGCTCAGGAGGCGGGCACGAAGAAGAAAAACGCGGACGTGGACGTGATGGTTGACAAGGGATTGGGTTGGTTGAAGAAAACCCAAGCCCCTGATGGCCACTGGGAAGCGGCGGGTGGCCAATACCCGACCACCATGACGGCCCTCGCTGGCATGTGCATGTTGATGGAAGGCAGCACGCTCCGCGAAGGGAAGTATTCGGAAAACCTCGAAAAGGCCGTGAACTGGTTCATGCAACGAACCCAGGCTAACGGGCTACTCGGCAACCCGAACAACCCGACCGAAGCGTCGCGGTACATGTACGGTCACGGCTTCGGCCTGCTGTTCTTGGCCAGCGTTTACGGCGAGGAAGAAGACGTGGAGCGGCGCAAGAAGCTCGAAACGATTTTGAAGAAAGCCGTCGAGTTCACCGGCAACGCCCAGACCAACCGCGGCGGCTGGGGTTACATGTCCGCCAAGGACGGCGCGAACTTCGACGAGGGATCGACGACGATCACCCAGATTCAAGCCCTGCGTGCCGCGAAAAACGCGGGCATTCCGGTCAAAAAAGAGATCATTGACAACTCCACGAAGTACCTCCGGGATTGCACCACCCAACGGGGCGGGATTATCTACAGCCTCGCCAACGGCGGGGCGGGCAACGGCCAAGAACGCCCACCGCTGACCGCTGCGGCGATTGCCTGTGCGTTCAGTTCCGGCCAGTACAACGACGAGTACGCCAAAAAGTGGATCAAGTTCTGCAAGGAAAACATTCCGATCGGCAAAGGTCGGCTCCAACACGACGAGTACCAGAGCTATTACTACGCTCAAGCCATCTACGTTCTGGGTGACGACCGTTATGGGGAACTTTTCCCGAAAGAGGACAAGAAAACCTGGCTCACCTGGAGCAGTTACAAAGAAGTGATGTTCGACCACCTAAAGAGTCAGCAAAACCAAGACGGAAGCTGGACGAGTGGCTACATCGGCCCGGTGTTCTCGACGTGCGTGAACCTGACGATTCTGCAACTCGATAAAGGCATCGTCCCGATCTATCACCGCTAACCTAAGCTGTCACCGTTTATTAAGATTCTGTCACTATCGTGGTCATCATCCGGCTGCGTTCCCACCCCTGAGTTTCGCATGAGCCAACACGAAGATTTGACTGCCCCCGTCCCACACGTGGCGCCAACCGACCTCGATGCCATGAAGCGGTTGCAGAAGGCATTTGCGGACATCAGCGAGCAACTCAGCCACGTCATTGTTGGCCAAGACAAAGTGATCGAGCAGTTGTTGATTGCGATGTTTAGTCGCGGCCACGTCATCCTGGAAGGGGTGCCGGGGTTGGCGAAAACCTTGATGATTAGCACCTTGGCCAAGTGTTTGTCGTTGGACTTTAGCCGCATCCAGTTCACCCCGGACTTGATGCCCGCCGACATCACCGGCACCGAAATCATCGAGGAGAATCGCTCCACCGGGCAGCGCGAGTTCAAGTTCCTACCGGGTGCTTTGTTCGCCAACGTGATCCTGGCCGACGAAATCAACCGGACCCCGCCCAAGACGCAAGCGGCTTTGCTCGAAGCGATGCAAGAACGGCAAGTGACTGTCGGGCGGGTACGGCACAAACTCGGCAACCCGTTCTTCGTACTCGCCACGCAAAACCCGATCGAACAGGAAGGGACTTACCCGCTACCCGAAGCGCAACAAGACCGCTTCATGTTCAAGGTGTTCGTGACGTACCCGTCGTTCTCCGAAGAGTTCCAGATCGCGGCCCGGACGACATCCGTGCAAACCGAAGAAGTGAGTGCGGTGCTTTCCGGTGAACAGATTCTCGAATTGCAACAACTCGTTCGCAAAGTCCCGGTCACGGACCACATCATCAAGTATGCTCTAGCGATCGTGCGGCAAACCCGCATCGGCGAGCCGGGGGTGCCGAAGTTCGTCAAAGAGTGGCTCAGTTGGGGCGCCGGTCCACGAGCGGTGCAAAACTTGATCCTCGGTGCCAAAGCTCGTGCCCTGCTTTACGGTCGCGCTTACGTCACGTCGGAAGACGTGAAAGCACTGGCACTGCCGGTACTTCGGCACCGGATTTTGACCAACTTCACGGCGGCATCCGAAGGGATTACGACCGACCATGTCATCAAGCGGATTCTCGAAGAGACGCCGAGCCAAGAAGGGGATCTCGACCGGGACGAGCGGTTCAAAAAGATATTCTCGGCGTGATCGTGTTGAACCGTTAACCGTCCGATCTCTTGCAGAAATCCACCATGACAGCCGACGCCGACGACCCGAAACGGTTCTTGCACCCCGAGACGATTGCGAAAGTCGGCAGGCTGGACTTGCGGGCCAAGCAACTGGTCGAAGGGTTCATTTCGGGGCTGCATAAAAGCCCGTTTTTCGGCCAGAGCATGGAGTTCGCCCAACACCGCGAGTACGTGGCCGGGGACGACATTCGCCATCTCGATTGGAAAGTTTGGTCGAAGACCGACAAGTTTTACATCAAGCAATACGAGGCCGAAACCAACCTCCGCGCGAACTTGGTGGTCGATACCAGCGAGTCGATGATCTACGGCCGCGACAAGCATCGCAAAGCCGGGACGCTGAACAAGTACGAGTACGCTTGCACCGCCGCGGCCTGTTTGGCGTACCTCATCATCCGGCAACAAGACGCGGCCGGGGTGTCGAGCTTCGGGTGGGACGTAAAACAGGCGATCCCGCCGAAGAGTTCGCAACGCCATCTGGACGCGATTACCAAGACACTCGACCACAGCCGCCCCGCCGAAAAAACCCGCATTGATCGCGCGTTGCGGAGTGTCGCGGAGTCGTCGCATTCGCGCGGCATGGTCATCGTGTTTTCGGACTTGTTGACGGACCGCGAGCCGCTGTTCAAGGGTCTTGAAATGTTGCGCCACCGTCGCCACGACGTGATGGTGTTTCACATCCTTGATGACGACGAATTGACGTTCCCGTTCGGCGGCATGACGAAGTTTGAAGGGCTGGAAGAACTGCCCGATTTGTTCTGCGACCCCAAGGCCCTGCGACAAGGTTACCTGGAAGCACTCGAAGAATACCTCGTCGAAGTGCGGCGCGGTTGTACCCGCATGGGGATTGACTACAACTTGATTCGCACCAGCGATTACCTGGACGCGGTGCTGTCGCGGTTCCTGTTCCGGCGGGCGGACAAGTCCACGGTCGCCCGACGCTGATAACCGCTAACCCCCCGAGATGTTCCCGCAATGCTTGATTGGTTCGTGAACCCCTGGTCGATGCTCGCCGGCGTGCTGCTCATCAGTTCGCCGATCATCATCCACCTCATCAACCGCATTCGCTTCAAACGGGTGAAGTGGGCGGCGATGGAGTTTCTGCTGAAGGCCCAAAAGCGGGTTCGGCGGAAGATGATTCTGCAACAACTCCTGTTGTTGCTGCTGCGAATCCTCGCGGTGCTATTGGTCGGGTTCCTGATCGCGCGATTTGCGGGGTTCAACTTGAACGACCAAGAATCCCGCGCCACGACACACATCGTGATCCTTGATGACACCCCGAGCATGGCGGACGGCTGGCGGAACGACGACGGCACGCCGACCACGTCCTTCGAGCAAGCCAAGAAAGTGCTGCTCGAACAAATCGCCAAGTCGGCCAGCGAAGCCACCACCCCCCAACGCTTGGAAGTGCTACGCCTTTCGCAACTGAGTGTGCCGGATGTTTTGGAGCGGCTCAACGACGCCGCGATCACGAAATATGCCGGGACGCTGAACAATTATCAGCCGTCGAACGTCCGGGTTGGGTTGGTGGACGGGTTGAAGGCCGCGAAAGAAATCCTGGAAGGCCAGCCGGGTGATGTCGCAAAAATTGTCCACGTCCTGAGCGACTTCCGCAGTGTCGATTGGTCCGAAAACGCGGACGCGATCAAGGACGTGGCCAAAGAGTTATCCGTGTCCAAGGTCAAAGTGAACCTGATTGATGTGGCGCACCCGTACCGCAAGAAGGACGATCGCCGGTCACCGCTCGCCCATGACAACCTCGCCATTACCGAACTTCAACCGGCCAAGCTGGTCGTGGCACGATACGACCCGTTGGAGTTCACCCTGAAGGTGAAGAACTTCGGGGCGAGTGAAATGAAAAGTGTGCGGTTCGCGGTCAAGGTGAACGGCGATGAAAACAAAGGCCGATCGGTCGCAATCGAAACGCTGCCGGGGAACCAGGAACGGACGATCAAGTTCGAGATTCCGTTCGACCGGATTGGTAGCGAAGAAAAACCACTGGATCGGTTTAACCTCGTCACCGTGAGCCTGGAATCCGGCGAACCGGGCGGGTTGACGGCGGACAACGTTCGGCACGCTGTTGTCGAGGTCCGCGAGCGGTTACCGATTTTGGTGATCGAAGGCCGCCCCAATTTGCGTGAAACGAAAGAGGGCGATGGGTTCTATTTGCGCAGTGCCATCAGCACCTACACCGGCTTCGCGTGGGTCAACGGCACGGTTCGTGATTTGGAGCAAGCGGACCTGAGCAAGTACACGTTCATCATGCTGTTGAACGTCCCACGGCTAAGCGACGCAGCGACGAAAAACCTCGAAGAGTACGCTAAGAACGGTGGCGGCGTTGGGTTCTTCCTCGGCCCGGACGTGCGATCGGCTGATTACAATAAGCAACTTTACCGGGACGGGCTGGGACTGTTTCCGGTTCCGCTGATGGATCAACCGAGCAAAGAACTGACCGAGGACGAACTGCAAGCGCGACGGTTTCGCATCTCGCAGAAGAAATTGTTAATCCGCGACCCGGCACGCCGTTCGCACCCCGCACTGGCAGGACTTTACACCGACGAACGCGGCGAGCCGATCAAGGACGCGGAGCAACTCGAACGGGTCTTCGGGTTCATTTCGATCAAGCGGTACTGGCCGGTGATGCGGATCGGAAAGTGGCGCGACGACCCGACCGTGAGCGAACTGTATTGCATGCCCAACGAGCAGTCGATGTCCGAGTTCGAGCAGCAAATCCGCGTCGATCTGGCGGACAAGTTGCCCGTCGATGACGCCGAATTTGTGAAGTACAAGGACTTGCTGACACGCTACCGAGAAGACCTCCGGCGGATCGCCATTTCGTCCGAACCGCTCTACAAGTTGGGCAACATCCTCGACGATTTCTTGGCGGACCAGCGTGGCTACGGCGACCCGAACGAAGCCCTGTTGCGGGAACTCTGGACGTTGCCAAAAATGGCCGACCTGAAGAGCTTCGCCACGCGGTTACGCGATCGGGTGAAGTACGGCGACCCCTTCTATGTGGCGAAGCAGTTCGGTCGCGGTCGGGTCATTGTTGTGACCACGACGGCGGGCGAAACGTGGAGCGACTGGCCGTCCGAAAAGCCGGGTAGTGCGTCGTATTCGCCCATCATTAAGGAACTAGGAAGCTACCTGTCCGGTGCCGGTGCGGAAGAAAACCGGACACTCGGCAACCCGATTGAACTGCGGTTGGAAGCGACACGGTACAAGCCAATTGTTGGGCGGGCTTTCCTGACGCACACACCGATTGCCGGGGGCGCCAAAGACCCCAACCCCGCACCGATTGTTGACCTGAAGGAACAACAACTGGAGGCGGACGGCGAGAGTCTCGTAATGCGATTCCGCGAAGCCATGCAACCAGGTGCGTACCTGTTCACGTTCACCAATTTGCAACCAAAGGGTAACAAGGCCGATGCGGCAGAGGCGCCGGAATATCATGGGTATGCCGCGAACTTGGACGCCAACCGGGAAGGCGACCTCCGGCGGGCGTCCCGAGACGACGTGATTCTGACCGCAATCGGTGCCCAACTTCACTCCGTGGACGACTCCGATTGGGTGAAGGAACTGCGTAACAAAAAGAGCGACCTGTCCGAATCGTGGGTACTTGTCGTGCTGTTGGGCCTACTCTTGTTAGCCGAACAGTACCTCTCGATGCGGTTGAGTTTCAACAACACCGGCGATCTGGAAACCACCGCACCCACCGTGGCGACGACGATGCGGAAGACCATGACTACCCCAACGGCAACAGCGGCCTAGATATGCCTTCGACTGACATGAACTTAGAAGCGAAATACTTCCTCCGGCGCCTCAGCGATCCGTTGCCGGTCGATGTCTCGACGTTCGACTCCTCGCTACAACTGCTGATCTTGGGTTGCGGTGCTGTGCTGGGGTTGTTGCTAGTTGCAATTCTGTTCCGTTCCGATCGGCGGAAGATTTTCGCTTGGGCCATCCCGGTTGCGATGCTGCGACTTGTTTGCTTACTGGGTGTGGTCGTGGCGTTGGCGTTCCCGAACATGGTGATCGGCGAGTGGGAAAACGCGGCGTGGCTCGTGGTGACAGGTGCGGCGCTGTGCGGCGCGTTCAGCTTTGTACTGGCCTTGTATGTGATGGATAGTCGGTCCGTCGGGTGGTGGTCGTTGCCGTTGGCGGTGTTACGCTGCTGTGTGTATTTGCTGCTCACGATCGCTTTTTTGCTGCCCGCGATTCAGTATTGGGAACTGACCGAGAAGCGATCGCGGGTGGTGATCGTCCTGGACGTTTCGCCAAGTGTGTCGCAGACCTCGGACGACACCACAAGTATTCCGGGCCAGAAACCCAAGACGCGGTTGCAAAAGATTCTCGACTTCTTGACCGACGAGCAAGTCGGCTTCGTGAAGAACCTCCTTGATAAGAACCCCATCTACCTTTATCGCTTTGGCGCGCGGTTGGATGACGAGTCGAGTACGCTGGAGCAAGACAAATCGCTCTGGTCGCGTCAAGAGTGGGAATCGTGGGTGAACTACGACTTCAAACCGTGGGTGTTACGCGGCGTCTCACCTGCCGGGCAAGAGGCGGTGATGAAGTCCACCCAGTGGAAAGCAGGCGAAGCGGGCAACGCCGATTGGGCGATGGCTTGGAGCAAGTTGTCCGAGGACGAAGCGGTCCCGGTTGAACTAGCAGACGTTGACAAGGTCACGCTGAAAGAGAACCGCGCCAAGATCGAGAAACGGATCGACGTGGCCCGCGCGATTGTTCTGGGCACCAACGTCCCGGATTCGTTGACCGCACTGGTGAACCGCGAGACCTCGAACATGGTGCAAGGGGTCATCGTCTTCAGCGACGGCCGCAGCAATCTGGGTTCGGAATCCGCGTTCAAGATGCTCAAGGACCGTGCTGCCCGCGAGAAGATTCCGCTGTTCACGGTGGCCGTCGGCGAAGCCCGCGAGAACGTGAGCATCGTCATCACGGACGTGCAAGCCCCCGACCGAACGGCACCGGACGAGCAGTTCAAAATCGTCGTCGAAGCGGACGGTCTCGGCCTTGCAGACACGGAAGTTGATGTGAAGCTCAGCCTGTATCTACCCGGTCGAGACACCAAGAAAGATGCTCCCGATCACGAACTGCCCGCCGTGAAACTCAAGTTTGCCGGCGACTCCAACCCACCCCACGGCCAAGCGGAATTCTTCGTCGATCCGGACAAGCTGCCGGACACGTTAACCGAAGACTCGAAGAAACTCGGCAAACGTAAGCAACTTAAACCCGGCGCCTGGAACGTCGTTGCCCGAATCGCGCGCGACAAACGCGAACTGAGTCCGGACGCGGAACACATTAGCCCATCACGCTTGATTCAGATATTGGACAAGCCGACACGGATTCTGTTGTTCGCCAGCGGCCCGACACGGGAGTACCAGACGCTTCGCACTTTGTTGGTTCGTGAGACGGCCCAGAACCGCGCGGAGCTAAGCATCTGCCTGCAAAACGAAGGCGGCCGCGAAGGGACTGGGGTGCAAGACGTTCCCGCCGAACGGCTCCTCAGCCGGTTCCCGACGCGGTTGGACATTACCGGCACCAACTCGAAGCCGGAAGACAAATACTACAACCTGCACGAATACGATTTGGTGATTGCGTTCGACCCGGACTGGTCCGAGTTGTCTGTCGATCAGATTAAAAACCTGCAAACGTGGGTCGATAACCTGGGTGGCGGGTTCATCTACGTTGCGGGTCCACTGCACACATACCAATTGGCACGGGCCGATGATACGGGTCGCGTGAAGCCGCTTCTGGACATCCTGCCGGTCGTGCCGGAAGACATCATTCTTGTGAAAACCAAGCCGATTCCGCGCACCCCACGGCGTGTGCTCTTGAAGCCGAACCCGGAATTCGACGTGCTGAAATTGGAAGACGAACCGGCGGACGACCCGGTGGCGGGGTGGGAGGCGTTCTTCACCGGGCGGGATAAATTCGCCGTCGGCACGACGCCGCGTGAGAACCTCACGCCGACACGCGGGTTCTATTCCTACTACCCGCTCAAGATGACCAAACCGGGTTCCAGCACGCTTGCGGAATTCCTTGATACGAACGACCGTGGCGACCCGGACCCGAAACCGTGGCTGGTCACCACCCAACCGGCACGGGGCCGAACCGTGTTCCTGGGGTCGGGGGAAATTTGGCGGTTCCGGGCGTACAACCAAGACTTCTTCGACCGCTTTTGGGTCAAGTTGTCGCGGTACGCGGCGGGGAACCGGGACGCGAAAGCGTCGCGCGGTCGGGTGTTGATTGGCAAAGAGTTTCTGTCCGGGTCGCAGGTCCGCGTGCAAGCCCGGTTGCTGTCCCCGAACGGACAGCCCTACGACATGAACGCCATCTCGCCGAAGTTCCGGATCGAGCAATTCAACGCGAATAACGAGAAGGAAAAGGAACTCGGGCCATTCGAGATGCGTGCGAAGAAGGGTGGCAACGAGTTCGATGGCTACTACGCCGGGCAAGTCCTCGCCGACCCGACGCGACTACCGCCGGGTGACAAGCGGTATCGAGTGGTGATCGACGTGCCGGACAGTGCCGGGGACACGATCACTGGGGACTTCATTCTGAAGAAGTCCGACCCGGAACTGGACAACACCCGGCCTGATTTCGCGGCACTCGAACAAGTGGCCGGCACCCTCGAAGAAGTGCGGGGACGGATCAAAGATGCTGGCGTGCTGGAAAAGCTGAAAGGCTCCGAACGCGACTTCAACCGCGTCAAACTCGCTTTCCGATTGAGTGAAACCGAAAAGCTTGCCCTGATCCCGGCGTGCATGGATGCGACTTCGCAGACCTTCCGCAATCGCGGTGCGGTGAAGGATCTGTGGGACCGACCGCTGGCGATTCCGTTCGGCGACCAGAGCGTGAACGTGCTGGACGCCTGGTTGTTTGGCTACCACCTTGAAGTGGGATGGCTGTTGCTTGCGATTGTGTTGCTGCTCACGCTCGAATGGTTGACACGAAAGTTACTACGGTTGGCGTGATTGGTTTATAGCGTTCACAACCCTTGAAGCCCGCTTGGTTCCTATGCCTGCTGCACCGTCCATAACACCGACCACCGAAGCGGATGACCGCATTCTGCATCCATTGAACCAGATGCGCGGGATCATCCGTCGGTTCGTCATACTTGATGGGTTGCTGTTCGCGGCGTTGTGCACGGTCGGTTGGTTCTGGCTGGGGTTGGTGCTTGATTACGGACTGTTCAAACTGACCAACTTCGATTGGGTTCTGGACGCTCCTAGGTCGATCCGTGGGATCGCACTGGGTGCGTTTGGCATCCTGCTCATCGCCATTGTTGTCAGTCGCATCGTGTACCGGGTCACGACGCAGTTTTCGTACCCGGCGTTGGCACTGGTGCTGGAGAAACGGTTCCCAAAAATCCTGGGTGATCGCCTCATCACCGCCGTGGAACTCGCGGATGTCAAACGGGCAGAACGGGCCGGGTATTCACCCGAGATGATCCGCCAAACCGTCGAGGAAGCCCGCGAACGGCTTGAACAAGTTCCGCTCAAAAGCATCTTCAACTGGCAGCGGCTGTGGTTGAAACTGATCCTGATTTTGGTGATTGGTATTGGCTGCTTGGGGTTGTCGTACCCGCTGTTTGCGCTCGTCGTTCACGATGCCAAACCAGTACCAGTCGTGAATCGCTTCTGCGATGTCGTCACGATTTGGACCGAACGAAATGTACTCCTAAAAAACACGGCTTGGCCACGGGACGCTTACCTCGAAGTGATCGAGCCGAGCAGCGTGGAACTGCGTGTCGGCAAAGATGCGACCGCACCGAAAATCCGCGTTCGCGCGAGTGAATGGGTGCTTGCGGATACCAGTTCCCGAACCGGCTGGCGCCCACTGCGGTGGTCCGATTTGACGACGGACTTCGTCGGCATCGCGGTCGATCAATCCATCTTGGTCACGCATGAAGACGATTGGAAAGCCACTGACATCGCACTGTCAGCGATTGCCGGACCGATGGCACTGCCAATCGAGAAGCCGATTTCGCAGACCCTCGTTGATCTCAACGCCTTGACGCTTGATGAAGTGGTGTCGATGTTCGGAAACGAACAGCCGGTTGTTGCCGGGGTTTTAGCACGTGTCACTGAACTCGCTGCGCGACCCGCGATGAGCCGGACGTTGCGGAGATTGGAAGCCCCCGACAACGTCGTGCTAAATTACGTCGGGATGCCAAACGCATCCAAGGGGAGTCAGAAGCGCGAGGCGAACAAGCAGGGTGCGACCCGCGGCGTGATTCAGTTGACGCGGGAACCGAACGGGGAATACTCCACCGAGGTGACGGGGTTAAAAGAGTCGATCGCCTACACAGTTCGTGCGAAAGACTACCGCACAGAATCGCAACAAATTATCCTCGTGCCGCCGCCGATGTTGACCCGCTTGGCGCGGGTGGAATCGCAGCCTGCATACTTGTTCCACCCCACGCCATCGGATGCGGTCGGTGTCATCCGGGTGTCACTAGGCGGGGTTCTGGGTGGCATGGCGTTCTCGCCAAGTTTGCGGGATGAACAACTCGGCGTGCTGCGTTGGCAGGTACTGAAATCCCAACGCCAACTCCTACCGATTAAGGACTTCTCCCTAACAGGCGACCGTTCGATTTGCACCGTCCCCAGCGGGACGGAACTCGAATTGACCGGGACTGCGGACAAGAAGTTAACGCGCGTGATTCTCACTCCCAAAGTCGGCAAACTCCCCGGTGCGGTGGATGCCGCAAGCAGCATTACACTCACGGTTGATGGCGACCAGTTTGCGATTCAGTTCGTGGGCGACGATCGCATCGTGGGCGATGTTGAATTTGATCTGACACTGGTGGACGAGGACGGGGTGCAATCCAAGCGACCGATTTTGATCCAGGTGATGGACGACAAACCACCACAAGTCGAAATAGCCGTCGATGTGCTGCGTAAAGTCGGCAATGCGTACATCTGCACCACGCGAGCGCGGGTGCCGTTTGTGAAGGAATCCATCATCCGCGACGACACCGGGTTGAGCCGCGTGCAGTACGAATTCACCGTGACGCGGCTGGAAGCCCAAGCCGTTGTCGGGTTGCAACTCCAAGCCCTCATGACGGCGTTCGCTATGTCGCCAGTGGTGCCGAATTTTAGTAATGCGACAGGACCCACAACCAGTGTGTTCGCAACCGCAAGGCTGGGATCGGCGGAAGAGAAACAGTTTGCCGTGTTGAACGTGGCGCCCTTTGAGCGGGCGTTCGACAGCTTGCGACGAGACACCTCAACCTCATTGGCCACGAAGTTTCGCCTGCCCCTGGCAAACCCTGACGCACCGAACGTGGTTCGGGAAGTGAAGTTCACCCTCGATTCGGACGTGTTCGATCTCATTGATGCGGACGCCTTGTTGGAAATACAGGGGCGTAGAATGCGCGTGGCAGAGGCGACGGACATTCAGCCACGGTTCAAGATGGAACTCAACGTCGTGGCCACGGATGTCAACGTTTTGACGGGGCCGAAACAAGGCCGCAACCTCGAACCGATCCGGTTGATGATTGTTTCCGAAGCAGACTTGTTGGCGGAGATTACCAAAGACGAAGAAATCATCACCAACAAGTTCGACGAGGCGTTGCGACGGTTGCGAGAAGCCCAGACTAAACTGAATCTGCAAGCCGATCGGTTGCTGAGTCAGTCGTTGCCACCCGATATTTTGCTCTCGGCCCGAGTGCGGGCGGAGGACATCACGCAAGACGTGGCCAAGGGGCGTGACCTTGTGACCAACGTCATGAACGAGTACAGTCGCCTTCGCCGCGAAGTCGAAATGAACCGTTGCAACGACGCCGTGCCGCGTCGGTTCGAGACCGTGATCATTCGGCCCTTGGAACAGGTTCTCGCAACCGAATACAAGTTCGCTGAAGACGCGATGACCGGCTTCCGCGACCCGCTGCTTGATGGCCGACGCCCTGAAGATGCGTCAACAGCCAACGCCAAGTTGACACTGAGTAACCTGATTCGCCGGCTCGAACAGATCCGCCAAGAACTCGGTGATAGTTTGTCGGAAGGCCGAGCGCGAGAGGAACTCCGCAAGATTATCGAGAATCAGCGGGTCGTTACGTCGGCCCTTCAGCAGATCATTAAGCTTGGCCGTGAACGGCTGTTCGCCCCCGAGATTCGCCCCGTTCCACCGCTCACGTTGACCAAGGGTGAACAGCGAGTGGTCAAACAGGTCATCGACTGGAAACTGTTCGACAAAGGAGAAATCAAACTCCGACTCGAAACATCCGTGGGTAGCGAAATTACGGTACCTGCGGAAGTTCTGGTCAAAGATGATCGGAATGACTTTGAATACACGATTACTGCTGGGAACAAGACGGGTGACTTCACGGTGAAAATCGTGCCGACGGTCGGCCCCACGGTGGAATTGAAAATCAGTGTGAAGTAATTCGGCGGGGATAGGGTAGAATTCATAATGTGGTTGACTTGGCTCGGAGGGAGATTTCCATGTTCGCACGGTCTCGCATGATCGCGTTGACGGTGTTGGTGACAGCGGTCGGCCTGCTGATCTCGACATCGCAACTCACCGGCCAACCTCCCTCTTCAGCCCCGCAAACTGCGGAACCGAAATCCGCTACCGATTTGCGTTCTCCGCAAGAACTGAACGCCGAACTATTTCGCAAGTTCCAACGCGAACTTTTGTTCCTTGCCCAGAAACTGGAGCGGAGCGAACGGCCCGAGGACAAGGAACGGGCGAAGGTCATTTTTGCAGCGCTGGAGTTGGCGAAGAAAGAGAACGTCGAGAACCAGTTTCAAAAGATGGTCGCAGGGCTGACGAAGGGCGGGACGAATCTTCAGCAACTCGATTCCGTCAGCGGTCAAGATGTGCAACTGACAAAAGTGCTGCAAGAAATTCTCGGCATCTTGATGACCGATGACGCCGCAACCGTGTTGAAGCAAGAACGCGAGCGGCTGGAAAAGATACTGGCCGAAGCCCGCGATATTCTGCGGAATCAAAAGACGATCCGCGCTATGACGGACGTGGAACGGGTCGAAGCCGCCCGGATTGCGAAAGACCAAAACCAAGTGACCGACCGCACCAAAGAACTGGCCAAGCGATTGGGCAGCGAACCGAAGGACGCGGGCAAGGGTCAAGAAGGGATCGCCAAGGCCGAACCAAAACCGGAAGCCAAGAGCGGTGACGATGAGGGTGCCGCCAAGCCTGATACGCAACAATCCAAAAGCAGTTCCAAAGATAGCAAAGGCGGCGACCCGATGAAACCGGGTCAAGAGTCCGGGGCGGACAAAAAGCCTGCCGGGAAAGATGCGAAGTCAGCGAACGGCGATGACAAGGCGTCACCGGAAGATAAGCAATCCGATCAAGCCGGCTCGCCGCGCGATTCCGGCGATAAGGAAGGGGCGAGCAAGGAAGGTAAAGAGAGTAGCAGTAAGGACGCGGCTGGCAAAGAAGGTAGCAACAAGGAAGGACAAGGTAAAGAAGGTAAGGAAGCGGCTGGCAAGCCAACTTCAAAGAGCGATGGCAAAGGGCAGGGCCAAGGCAAGGGCCAAGATAAGCCGAGTCCTGGTCAGGGGGGCGAAGGCAAAGGGTCGAACGCCAAGGAAGGGGAGCAACAACAGGCGAAACAGCAAGGTGGCGCAAAGGGTGGTGGCCAACCTCAGCCGGGTGGGCAACCGCAACAAGGCGCTCAACAGCCGGGGCAACAAGCGCAACAACAACAGCAAGCCCAACAACCGGGCCGCAAGCAACTGCAGGATGCGTACCCCCACCAGAAGTCGTCGGAAGACGACCTGAAAAAAGACCAACGTGAACAGGCCACCAAGCAACAAGAGAAGGCGATCGAGCAAATCGCTAAAGCGATTCAAGAGTTAGAGAAGAAGATCAAGCAACTCCGCGAAGAGGAGATGCTGAAGCTGTTGGCGAACCTTGAAGTGCGTGTCAACAGGATGTTGGCCATGCAAATCGAAGTGTACGAAGCGACCAAAGCGATTGATAGCATTTTGCTCAAGAACAACGGCGTGAAGACGACGGCGGAAGTGCAGAAGTCCCAACAGCAAGCTGACAAAGAAATCGACATCATCGCGGAAGCGGAGAAGACGTTGAAGCTGCTGGAAAGCGAAGGCACGGCGGTGGCATTTGCGCGAGTGCTTGACGAAGTGCGACAAGACATGATCGCGGTGCAACGACGGCTCAACGACACCTACGTCGGCAAAGACACGCAGGAGGTCGAAGAGAACGTCATCACGATGTTGAAGGAAATGTTGCTCGCCCTCAAGAAAGCGCAGCAAGACCAACAGCAACAACAGAAGCAAGACCAACAACAGCAGCAACCGCAAAAGCCGGGCGATAAGAAACTCATTGAGCAGGTTGCGGAACTCAAGTTGATTCGCACGCTTCAGATGAACGTCAACAGTCGCACCAAGGGCACCGCCGAACGCTACAAGGGTGAGCAAGCGTCCAGCCCGATCATCCAGGCGGAACTGAAGCAGTTGGCCGACAAGCAGGCGAACTTGCAGGACATGGTGAACAAAATTGCGAGTGGCAATAACCAGTGACACTGATGGATCGTCTAAACTGGTATCGGGAATGGGTGTGAGGATGACTGCGTTGAACTGATCGAATTCCGGTTTCACGAACTCCCACTGAGGAGAAGTTTCATGACGTTCCGCAACTACCTGGGCATGGCGATCGTTCTTTCGGCTGCCGTCTTCGTGTCATCGCCAGTCGATGCCGCAGACCCGGTCCCGAAGCCGGTTTACACATTCAGTGCCCTCAAAAGCCAACCCACCGACATCGTGAAGCTGAAATTGGAAACGTGGTTGAAGGCAACCAGCAAGTTCGACCAAGCCAAGTTCAACGCCGTTTGGTCACAGCAAGGCCGGTCGGTTTCTGACGCCACATTGCAAACGATTGCACTCGGGCTGCCTGAAACAGTTGCCTTGATGGCCGATGTCAAGCGAGTGGATACCCTGCCACCAATCGAAACGCCGACGATTTTCCACGATACCAAACTCGACCCGTACATCCGATCCAACCTCGCCGCCAGCTACGCCAAAGCATTGGCGGGTAAGCGTGGTTACGAAGAGGCGTTGGCCGTCACGAAAACGATTCAGCCGGAGCAACTGATTGATCCTGCAAGTTTCTTTTTCTACAAAGCGGTCGCAGAACATGCTTTGATGCAACGCGAAGCAGCGGTCTCGTCGATCGTCCGACTTCTGGACGACGTGACCGATGCGCCGGATCGCTACAAGGTCGTGGCCACGCTGATGTTCTTCGACCTGCAGAACTGGGCGAAGGACGACAAAGACCTCACGAACATCGGGCGGCTGATGGACAACAGCGGTCGCCGTCTGGACTTGGCGCGGGGGGGGCCGCAAACGCAGGAGATTCAGAAGAAGATCGTCTTCCGCCTCGATGAAAAAATCAAAGAACTCGAAGCGAAGTCCAAGAGCCAACAGAAAAGCCAGGGCGAGAAAAAGCCGGGCGAAAAGGGCGAGCCTAACGACGGCTCTTGCCCGTCCGGTGGCGAACCGGGGAACGGTAACCCGAGTGGAAAACCGAACGCCCCCCAAGACGACAGCAAGGGCGGAACCGATAGCGGGCCGGGCCAAGTGGACGTAAAGAAACTGCGTAACTACGAGCAAGTCTGGGGCAAGTTGCCCGAAGTCGAACGGAAGAAAATTACCCAAGACTTCATTCGGGAAATGCCACCGAAGTTCAAGCCGATGATCGAAGACTACTTCCGATCACTGAACCGGATGAACGGCTTCAAACAGTAAGTTTTCAGTTTGCGAATTCGGCAGGTGTACCTGCCGAATTCGTCTGCAGTTGGAACACCCGATGAACCAAGCGATCTTCTCACGACTCGTCATCATCATTGCGATCAGTTGGAGTTTCGTAGCCTTGACGACTGCTGCCGAATTGACCACGTTGGGTGGCAAACGCCTTACGGGTGCCGTCACCCAAATCGACCCGTCGTTTGTGAGCTTTCAAGAAACGGGTTCCACCACACCCACGAAAATCGCCACCAAGGACATCGCGTCAATCGAACTTCGCAAGGTTTCGGGCACACTTCCAGGCCAAGTGAAATTCGATGAAGCCGAATTGACCGATGGTTCGCAAGTTCGGTTCAGTCAGATTCGTGTGAAAGGCAAGTCGGTCGAAGTGACTCTTCTCCTGTCACCGGAAGCAATCCCCGTACCGACTGTTGAGTTACCGCTTAACGCGCTGTTTTGGTTGATGCGGGGTGCGGATGAGCCGAAGAACCGCGACGACTGGAAAAAGCTTCTCGCTACCCGTGGCAAGCGAGACCTGTTTGTCATCCGCCAACCCGATGGTTTGAATCCGCTTGCCGGCACCGTGATCGAAGGCACGGAGACGGGCGAAGCGGTGCAGTTCGAGCGGGAAGACGGACAGAAAGTCAGCCTCAAACTCGTCCGCGCCACGGGGGGTGTTGTGTTTAACCAAGCGCCACGAGACGTGATCCCGGCGACGCTTTGCAAAGTCACGGACGTGTTCGGGAATCTGTGGCACGCGAACACAATCGAAATCCAGGGCAGCCGCGTGACACTGAAGACCGTGAGTGGGGCAACGGTGTCCTACGAATCGTTGGCAGGACTCACGAAGCTCGACTTCAGCCAAGGGAACCTGAGCTACCTCTCGGAACTGGACCCGGTCATTGATTACCCGCCCGTTGAACGGGACGGCCAACTCGGGGAACAGTACCCGTTTGCCATCAAGGTCGGGCGGGATCGTGCGACCGACGGTGCCGAGATTTCGCTGGACGGCAAGAAGTTCACCAAGGGACTTTCGATCCCACCCGATACGATTCTGACTTACAAACTCGACGGCACGTTCCGGGAATTGAAGGCACTGGCGGGCATCCCGGACGGCACGAACCGCGACAGGTGGTCGTTGAAACTTCGCATCGAAGTGGACGGCCGGAGCGTCTTCGAGGAAACGATCACCAAGAAAGCCAGAACCCGCGAGATCACCTTGAACGTCAAGGATGCCAAGGAGTTGAAGATCATTGTCGAACGCGATTCGCTGTTCCTCGGCAACCAACTCAACCTCGCCGAAGCCCGGCTGCAAAAGTAACGGCCTCCGGGTTCACCATTAAACTGTCCACGAGTTGTTCACCATGCTGCGATCCCGGATCATCTTGTTGTGCAGTAGCCTTGTGCCACTTTTGGTCGTGTTGGTTGCGTGCGCTGGACCCGTTGCGGCGGAGCCGGACAAGTTGGTGCTGGCAGCAGAGGCCAAGCGAATCGCGGTGATTAGTCAGGTCAAGCCGAGCGTCGTGGCGGTGTGCTTTTACGGCGGCGAGGCGTGCGGGTCTGGTGTGCTGATCGACCCCGAAGGGTACGCCCTCACGAACTTTCACGTCGTGCAGCCGACCGGCCCGGTCATGCAATGTGGTTTGCCAGACGGCTTGCTTTACGACGCCGTGGTTGTCGGGATCGACAAAGTCGGTGACGTGGCACTCGTCAAGCTGCTGCCCAAGAAACCAGGCCAACCGTTTCCCTACGCCAAGCTTGCGGATAGCGATCAAGTCAAAGTGGGTGATTGGTCGTTGGCGATGGGTAACCCCTTCGGGCTGAGCCTCGACTTCACGCCGACCGTGACGTTTGGATTGGTCAGTGGAACGAACCGTTATCAACCGCCCGAAGGTAAGGGGACGCTGGAATACACCGACTGCATTCAGGTCGATACGTCGATCAATCCGGGCAACTCTGGCGGGCCGCTGTTCAACATGACCGGGGAACTGATCGGGATCAACGGTCGCGGTTCGTTTGAAAAACGCGGTCGGGTGAACTCCGGCGTCGGGTATGCGATTTCCATCAACCAGATCAAGAACTTCATGGGCCACCTGCGGGCTGGGATGGACACCGATCACGCCACGCTGGGTGCATTGGTCGAGACGGCTGAAGAAGACGGCGACCTGTCCCGCATCGTCGTGAAGCAAATCCTTGAAGACTCCGACGCGGCGCGGCGAGGTGTGCAAGGGGGCGATCAACTCATCAACTTCGCGGGCCGCCCACTGACCAGCGTGAACCAGTACAAAAACATCCTCGGTATCTTCCCCAAAGATTGGCGCCTGCCGCTGAGCTACCGCCGCAACAACGACCGCAAAGAAACGCTCGTGCGGCTCATGGGCAACATCGACGCCCAACCCGATGCGCCCATGCCGCAGCGTCCGCCGACGCCGCGCCCCGGACCAACACCGAACGCGACGGCTCATCCCGGATTGGATATATCACCCGCTCACAAGCTGTACGAAGCGAAGAAGGGGTTTGCGAATTACTACTTCAATAAGCAAGCGCAAACTCGCCTTCACAACGCGGTGAAACAGCAGGGTGATTTCAGTACCGCGAACGGTGCGTGGAGTGTTGATGGCACCATCGAACTAGCGGATCGGCGTGGAGAGATGAAGATTACGTGGCAGGACGGCGCCGACGGGTTCACGGAAATGAAGATCAATCGCAACGGAATTGAAGATGCGGTGAAGCCACTGAAGCAAGGCATTCCGCTCGGCGAATTGCAACTGCCACAGGGTAGCGGTGGGATGCTGACGGCACTCTATCAGTACCGCCGGTTACTCATGAACTGGAATACCGGGTTCGAGATTGGCTTTGAACACGCCGGTCATGAGCCGGCGTATCCGCCGCGAGAAAGTACGAAGGAGCCAATCCGGTTGAAAGATCTTCGTGTCGATTGCGAAGTGTTGCACACCAAGCACGGGGCGTTTGACACGAAGTGGTATTACGGGTTGAGCGACCATAAACTGCTCGCCTGTGAATCACTGTTGGACAAAGAAGAAGACCCCTGCGAACTCTACTTCGGCGATTACAAACTGGTCGAGGGACGACAGCTTCCGCACCGCATTGAGGTTCGCACCGGCGACCGCCGATACGCCATCCTGACGATTAAATCCTACCAACTCACCAAGAAGTAACCCGAACCGCCATCATGCTAAGTCGTACCTGGTTAGTCGGTTTTGTGGCAGCGCTACTCCTGTTTATCACGAGCAGCACTGCTATCGCTGCGGACCCTTTCGACAAGGTCGCGGACACCACCAATCAACGCATCGTGAAGTTGTTCGGGTCCGGCGGCTTTGGCAAACTCAAGAACTACGGCTCCGGCATCCTGATCTCCCCCGAGGGGCACATCCTCACGGTGGCAAACCAGATGTTGGACACCTCCGAATTGGTGGTCCACCTTTACGACGGTCGGCGGATGAAAGCGGTCGTCCTGGCGACCGAATCGGAACTCGATGTTGCCCTGGTGAAGATCAAAATCGAAGGCAAAAAGATTGACGAACCCACCGGCTTGGACCTGCCGTTTTTTGACATTAACGAAGCGGCGAAACGGCCACTCGCCACGACCGGGGATTGGGTGTTGGCATTCGGTAACGAGTTTGAAATTGCGATGCGTGACGAGCCGGTCAGTATCCAACGTGGTATCATCGCCGCCTATTCCAAACTCCACGGCCGCCTTGGGATTTTCGATTTCCCGTACAACGGCGAAGTGTACGTGATCGACGCCATCACCAATAACCCCGGTGCGGGTGGCGGGGCGTTGACAGACCGCAACGGCAAATTGCTGGCGATCGTGGGTCGGGAATTACGCAACGCCCAGACTGAGACGTGGATGAATTACGCGGTGCCGATTGGCGCGAAGGTCGAAATCAAAGACGGCGACAAATCGACCGTTGTAAGCATCCCCGAATTCGTGGCGAAGGCGATGAAGGGCCAGTATAAATCGACCCGCCGAGTCCAGCAGCAAACCGGGCCGGGGGGGTATCACGGCATCGTGTTCGTGCCGAACATTCTCGATCGAACACCGCCCTACATCGAAGAATTACTTCCCGATTCGCCTGCCGTGAAAGCGGGACTGAAGCCAAATGATCTAGTCAGTTTCGTCGATGGGGAACCGACCGTCAGCATCAAGATGTTTCAAGACATGATGAAGAAAACCCGCCCCGGAACCACGATCCGCATCGAAGTCCGCCGGGGTGATAGTTTGCAGACGATCGAATTGAAACTCGAAGAATACCCCAAGACAGCGACTACTCCGAACAAAAAGTGAACCACGAATCTCACGAATCAGACGAATGAAAATTAGAAATCAGGGTCGAACCATGTTGCTTCGCTTGTTCGGTGCCGTCCTCAGTGTCATCGGGCTGTCACTGCTCGGCGCAACGACCACATTCGCACAAGACGTTAACGAGTCGAGCGAGAAAGCGATGAAGGACGCGGCCAGGACGGTCGCGCCGTGTGTGGTGAAAATTGAGACGATTGGCGGGACCGGGATCGTGGGCGGTGCGTCTGGTGCCGGGGCGCAAGCGGGCGTCCGGAAGGGGATCGGCCCCACGACGGGTTTGGTTGTGGCGAAGGACGGCTACATCATTTCGAGCGCGTTTAACTTCGCCAACAAGCCGACCGATATTTTCGTCACCGTGCCCGGCAAACCGCGATTAGTGGCGAAGATTATTGCCAACGACACGACGCGAATGCTGACGCTTTTGAAAGTCGATCTTCAAGATCTGCCTGTCCCAACACCGTTCCCCAAGAAGGACGTTCAAGTCGGGCAATGGTCGTTGGCGTTGGGGCGTGCGCTCGATACGGACCTCAAAGAGTTGCCGTCGATGAGTGCGGGCATTATCAGCGCGATCGGGCGGATTTTTGGCAAGACGATTCAGTGCGATGCGAAGGTGTCACCTGTGAATTACGGCGGTCCCCTCGTGGCGATTGATGGCCGGGTGTTTGGTGTGTTGGTGCCGGCATCACCACGTGGGGAAACGGACATCGCCGGTGTGGAGTGGTACGATTCCGGCATCGGGTTTGCCATACCGCTCGAAGACGTTTTAGCAGTCCTGCCGAAGCTGCGTGAGGGGAAAGAGCTTCGCCGGGGGTTACTCGGCATCACGGCTAAAGTCCAAGAAGACGTTTACAACCTGCCGCCGATCATCGGCGCCGTCTCACGGGACTCCGCAGCGGAGAAGGCCGGGATTAAGGCAGGCGATTTGGTGCTTGCGATCGACGGCAAGCCCGTCGCAAACTTCTCGCAAATCCAACACGCCCTTGGCCCCAAGTATGACGGCGACGTGATCGCAGTGAAAGTGCAGCGTGATGGCAAAGACCTTGACCTGCCAAGCGTGACGTTGACCGGCAACATCACATCTTTCACGCAACCATTTTTCGGCATACTGCCGATGCGTGACGACCCGGATCCTGGTGTGGAGGTGCGGTTCGTTTATCCGAAAAGCCCGGCGGAAGCCGCAGGGTTAAAAGCCGGTGACCGGATCATGAAACTCGGCCCCGCCAACCCGCCGCCCGGTTCACCACCGATGGTCCCCGTTCTCGACCGTGCTGCACTCACTACCTTGATGACCCGTTTCAATGCCAACACGGAACTGAAAATCGAAGTGAAACGTAAAGAGGGCGGGAAGGCGGAAACGCTAAACATCAAGTTGGGCGTATTGCCCGAAGAACTGCCGAAAGAACTTCCCCTACCATCCAGCGCGAAGCGGGCGCTCGAAAAACAAAAAGGTCCGGTTGCGCCCAAGGGTCAAGGCAAAGGGGAACAGCCCAAAAAAGAGAATCCCGTTGAAGAACCTGAGAAGAAAAAAGACGAGGCCGAGACCGGGTTGATGAATCGCACCAACCCGACCTTGGGCCGCGAGTTTTGGGTTTACGTGCCGGAGAACTACGACAAGAACGTCTCGTATGGCGTCATCATTTGGCTACACCGTGGGAAAGCCGCCGCGAAGGAAGGGGACGACCTGTCAAAAATCTTTGGCCGCTTCTGCGAGGACAATCACTTCATTCTGATCGGTCCAAAGTCGAAGAATGCAGAGGGTTGGCTGCCGAGCGAGACAGAAGAGTTGCTGCAAGACGTGCGAACGGTTCTGGGCGAGTACACGATTGATCGCTCCCGGATCGTCGCACACGGCATGGGCAACGGCGGGCAGATGGCGTTCTACCTGGGGTTCACCGCCCGCGATCTGATTCGCGGCGTTGCGACGACCGGGGCAGTCCTCAGCACGCAGCCGAAAGAACCTGTTCCCGGCCAACCGCTATCGTTCTTCATCGTCGGTGGCGAACAAGACCCGCTGGTCAAGGACATCGCCGAGGCCAAGCCACGACTGACGGAGAAGAAGCACGCAGTGATCTACCGGCAGTTGAAAGACTTCGGCAAAGAGTATCTACTCGATACGACACTCGAAGAACTGAAAGTCTGGCTCGACTCACTGGATCGCATTTAACCAGAAATGCCACCACGAATCACACGAATCGGACGAATAAGAATCGGAATCACCAAGAGTATTGTGAGTCTCATGGAAAATTCTCTTTGCTTTATTCGTCCTATTCGTGTGATTCGTGGTGGCATCGTGGTTTATTTCAACTCAACCGACCAGTAAGCGTTGTCGATGAACGACTGCCACGATTGGTACTTCTTCTGCGACAGCTTCAGGTTCAGGATTGGCGACCGCTTCGGCTTGTCCGGTCTCCGAATCAGCGTCAAGTTCGCCTGTTTCGGGGTGCGGCCGCCCTTGCGGACGTTGCAGTCCACGCAGGCGCAGACGATATTTTCCCACGACGTTTGCCCGCCTTGGCTGCGCGGAATCACGTGGTCCAAGCTCAATTCCGAAAGGATGAACTTCCGGCCACAGTATTGGCATTGGTTGCCGTCGCGGGCGAAGATGTTACGCCGGTTGAACTTCACGGTTTGGCGTGGCACCTTGTCGTAACCCAACAGGCGAATGACGCGCGGCGCTTGAATTTCCGATGTCGGGGTACGAATCCAGTCGTCCTCTTCCTTGCGGAAGTTTTGCGACCGGAACGCACTGACCTCGGTCCACGACGAAAAATCGTAGGTCAAATACTGACCGTCTTCGAGGGTGACGACCTCGGCCAGGTCTTTACAGAGCAAACAAAACGCCCGCCGGACGCTGATGACGTGCACGGCCATGAACAACTTGTTCAGCACGAGCACGCTCGAATCCAACGCCGTATAAGTGCCAGCATTCATAGCGAGGGCGGCCTTTCGGATTGAAGGAGGTCGGCACGTCCCCACGAGAACCGCGGTGGGTTCGCAAAGACAAGACGCGCGAGCGATATGGCAGGTTCGATCACATACACATCATAACTGCGCACGAATTCCAGATGCAAGTATTCTGTGCACACTTCTCGACTGAGTTTCACGAGTTGTTCCCATTCGGATTGCCGGAATCGGTTCGCATTAGCAGCCCCAACCGACGAATCGCCCGTTCGCATTTCTCCGAACTCGACGTGATCGGAACTCGCATGATGTGCAATGTAATCGGGCAACCGGCACGCTGATAAATCGTGTGAGTGAAACGCCGTCCGGGGTAGATCAACCCGGCACAGTTCGTTCCCGTCAATGCGGCGTAGCACAGTACCTGATGCACGTCCTCCGCCGATGGACCCGACTTCCGCAACGACTTCCACTTCACATCCCAAACGGACGATGGTTTGCCATCGGCATTGTGAATCACCAAATCCGGTCGAAGCGAAAGTGTTGCTGCATGGGGCGAATGCAACGCGAGTTCCGGTTCGGAATCGACAGACCAATCACTTGGTAGAACACCGGGGCGGCTCAGTTGCTGAGTGATGTAGGTTTGGAAAAGCTGTTCCAAGTTCAACAGAAACGACCCGGAATCGCAGCGTGTTCCGCCGCGATTCAAAATCGTTGTGCTGAGTTCAATTAGCTCCCGATACGGTGCAGTGCGGGCAGTGAATTGCAGATTACTCAGTCCGCCAGTTAGCGGTGACACCCCGGTAAAGGCTTGCAGGCAAGCTTGAAGCCGCACACGTGCTTCGTCGTTCAGGAAAGGTGACGCCAACAACCGCGTTGCTGCGGCTTTCGGAACTTGATTCCAGATCACATCCGTAGTGAATTCATCCGTGATGAGGTGAAATCGCGTCGCCGGTGTTGTGTCCCGCACTTGTCGCGGGATGTCGATGCGGCCACGAATGGTTGCGGACTCTGTTTCCTGTTGCACATAGTCCCGGATCAAGCCAGCCGCGATTTGGGATTCGAGTAACGACCGCAACCGCTCCGCGATCAAGTTGACAAGCTGACTGTACCACGCCACAGAAGTGTTTGAAGCGTTCCCTTGCGAAGCCGAATGATGCAGTGGGATGAAGTTCTGAAACACCGTCGCCGCGATTTTCGGAACGATGATCCAGCGCCGATTCGCCGTCTGAAAACTCCCCACGTACCCCCGTGCCGTGACCTTGTAACAGCCGCGCCGCAGTGTCGGGACTACCTCAACCACACGGGCAAAGTCCACGATCAACTCCGCAACATCCACCCGCCGCAACCGCACCAGCGTGCTACGGCGTTCGGTTAACGTGACGGTTCTCACGGCTGTTCCGGCTCCGCGCCTTCGGCGGGCTGCGGCAGAGCTGGTTGGCGACGGAGTGCGGGATCGTAAATTCTGATGCCGTAATCTTTGCCCTGTTTGTCAGTCGCAGGATCGTAGAAAACGCCACCATCATCGGTCAAGTCTGGGCCAACAGTGTAAACCGCGATACCATCCGGCAAGCGTTTGTAGACAATCGGTTTTCCGGTGAACGGGTCGATGGGGATTTCAGCCAGGATGTCTTTGGAGATCATGCCCAGGGTCAACGGCCATTGGCCGAACTTTTGGCGATACCGTTCACAAGCCACGCCGACTGCCGCTGCCGCGAGTTGGCCCTGAATACGGAAACAGGCACGTGTAGTTGAGTCAGTGGAAATTATGAGCATCAAGCAGGAGTAGTAACGGCGATCGCCGTCTCGGGGTAATGGAATTGCCATAACGGCTGCGCGTTGTTGTTCGAGTGGCAACTTACTGGCTGCAATGTACTGATTGAATACAGTCAAGCCGGTTGCGTGATTCAGTGGTAGATTCTTGAGAAACTCCACTTCATCCAGGTATCTGTTGATCGAAGTTGCTCCGCCATAGTCTGTCAGTTCACCAGATTCAAACAGTTCAAAATAGCGATCGAACTCAGCCCGGTTAATACGTGACATATGGAACAGGTACGGAAACTTTGATTGTTGCAACAAATCGGCTTGGAGTTCCGCAACACCCTCTTTCGGCTCTCCCAGATTCAGGATTCGCTCCACACTACTGCACGCAACGGCATCCGCCGCGATTCGGACGAGTTGGGAAATCGCCGATGGCTCAGTTCCAATCGCTCGTCCAACACCAAGCCCAGCACGTGCGGATTGAATCGCTTTACTCGCTCGTCCCTCGGATACCGCGAGAATGACATCGTAATTCAGAAGTCTTGCAAGCTCTCGGTTGTGATCCAGCGAATTGCTGTTGTACTTGAGGGGGCTACGGGTCATCCGCGCCATCTGCCCGCCTTCCGGGTAGCCAGCCAATTGCCGGGCGTGTAGCAACGCGGGTTCATATCTTTTCAGCACTTTCACATAGGCGTCGTGGTCCAGTTTGGAAAGAACACAGTTGTATGGCAACTTCGATAAATCGTTGAATGGCAGCTTCGATAATTCATCGAACGACAGGGATCCATAGAATGATCCCAGCGGCAGTACAGCGGAAGCATTTTGGACAATGGTGGCGGGGTTACGTTCCGGCGGTGGCAACTTCGTGTTGTGTTCGTTGACGAGGTCGTCGAGTTTCCAATTCGGGTCTTCCGCATCTAGTTGCGCAATGATTTTTTGCAGTTCCAATCGGTCGCGGTGTCGCTCGTTCCACAGGTAGACCAGTGGCAACGCCACGGTCAGCATGGCAAGCAGTAGCCCGAAGCTGACGAGCCATTTCCACTTCAAGAATCGTCGCATCGGGGCACCTGGGATTGGTGTGACAAACTCTATTCGCATCTGCCAACTACGGTTTTTCCGGCTCCGCTACATCGACTGGTTTCGCCGGTGCGGGTTGGCGACGGAGTGCGGGATCGTAAATCCGGATGCCGTAGTCTTTGCCGGGTGTGCCCGGAACGCCGTTGTCGAGTAACCCGCCGTCGTCGGTCAGGTCGGGGCCGACGGAGTAAACCTTGATGCCATCCGCAAGACGTTTATAGACGATCGGTTTGCCGGTGTAGGGGTCGTTGGGGATTTCGCTCAAGATGTCTTTGGGGATGATGTCGAGCGTCAACGGCCATTGGCCAAATTTCTGGCGGTAGCGTTCGCAAGCCACTCCGACGGCTGCGGCCTTGAGTTTTCCTTTCGTGCGCAAGCCCGCTTCCAGACCCTTATCGAGGGCCGGTACCAGATTGGAGGTCATGCTGTAGCGTCCATCGTTCGCCTGCGGACGGACAATCGCTTTGACTGCTTCATGTTGTTGTTCCGGAGGCAGCTTGCTGGCTTCCACGTACTGAGTTAGCATTTTCAAACTGTAGGCATGGTCTGTCGGTAAGAGACCATACGGCAAAGGATCGTGTTCTATAGTATTGAATCCCAACACTTTAGGAGCAATTCATGTCGGCATCGAAACGTCAGCGGCGGGCATATC